>JACCYK010000209.1 GCA_013696525.1 Chloroflexia bacterium | reverse complement strand
GTCGAAGGCCCAAATCGCGACCGCGTGACCCAGCTCGTGCAACGCGACGCCGACCGGGAGCAGGACGAAGAACGCCGCCTGGTTGACCAGCGCCCGATCGCCGGCGGTGAACTTGAGGTCCCAAGTTTGGCGCCAGTTCGTGATGAGCTGGTAGACAACCCGGATCCCCAAGATCACATAGAAGAGGCTGATCAGAATGAACGGTCCGAATGTCATTTAATCGTTCCCACGAGCGCCCGCGCGGGGCGGAGCTGATCCAACCTGAACCGGGATCGGCGGTAGTGCCGGCACGAGATCAGGGGCCCGGGCGCGGGCGAAACCGAAGGCCATCGCGATCACCGCCACCAGCAAGACGACGGCTCCGCCAAAGGCGATCGAGCCGGTGGTGCCAACCAGCGAGCTGGTGACGCCGGCGATGAGGGCGCCGAGCGGGACGGATCCCATGAAGACGGTCATGAAGATGCTTGATACCCGCCCGCGCAGCGCGTTGGGAATCAGGCTCTGGATCGTGGTGGTGGTGAGCGACAGCGTGGTGCTCATGGCGACGCCGGCCAGGGTGGCCACCGGCAGCACGAACATCAACGGCCCCCGGATGCCGGCCAGCACCGCCAACCCAATCTCGAACAGGCCGAAGACGACCGGCGCCAGCAGCAAGCCACGCCCACCCAAAGTTCGGCCGAAGAAGGCGACGCCCAGAGCGCCGATGAGGGACCCGACGCCGAGCGCCGACATCAACCAGCCGAACCCTTCGGCCCCGGTGCCGAGCTGGACCGCCAGCAACGGCATCCAGACGCTGAAGTTCATGCCGAACGTACCAATCACCCCGATCATGACGATCGGACGCAGGATCTCCGGCGTCCGCCGGACATAGGCCAGCCCTTCGCGCAGGCGCCGCCAGGGTGAGACGTCCCCCGCATCCGGCTCCGGGTTGCCCCGCGCGCGAAGGAGCGTCAGGCCGATCACCACCGGCAGATAGGCGACGGCATTGATGACGAAGCAGAGCGCGGCGCCAACCTGGGCCAGCAAGACGCCGGCGATCGCCGGCCCGACCACCCGTGAGGCATTGAACAGGGCGGAGTTGAGGGCGACGGCGTTGACGAGGTCATCTTTACCGACGACATCGACCACGTACGCTTGGCGGGCCGGGTTCGAGATCGCGCCGACAATGCCTAAGCCGAGCGCGGTGGCGTAGATCTGCCAGAGCTGAACCGATCCCAGCGCCACTACCACCGCCAGCAACGCGGTCAGCAGGCCGGAGACGGCCTGGGTGGCCAGGAGCACCCCCCGCTTCGAGTAGCGGTCGGCGATGACGCCGGCGGGGAGGCCGAAGATCAGCGACGGCCCAAACTGGCAGACGTTGATCAGGGCGAGCTGGACGGGGGAATTGGTCATCGTCAGGACGAGCCAGGACTGCGCCAGCGCCTGCATCCAGTTCCCGGTTAGTGACCCGGCCTGGACCGACCACAGGATGCGGTAATCGCGATGCCGAAACGCGGCGAGCCCGTGCGGCAACTGCCACCGGAACGATGGCGGCGGCGCCGGAGATTTCGATAATGAACCGGCAGCGGGCAATCTGAGTCCTGTCCGCGGAGCAAGCATGGGGCGGCGGGCGGCCCCGACTCGTGTATGTCACCATTGTCGCAAAGTTCGCCGGATCGGGCGAACTCACGCGCCCAGCGTGGAAGGGAGTCGTCGTGTATACCAGGTCGGCGGACCTCTACGACGCGATCTATGCTTTCAAAGACTACGCGGCGGAGGCGCGACGCCTCCGTGCGCTGATCGAGCCTATCTGGCGCGGTGACGGCGCCACGCTGCTCGATGTGGCCTGTGGCACGGGCGGTCATATTCCGTTCCTCAGGGACCACTATTTGGTGGAAGGGCTCGATCTCAGCCCGCGGATGCTTGAGGTCGCTCGGCGACGCAACCCCGGCCTGGTGTTCCATCAGGCCGACATGACGAGCTTCGAGCTCGATCGCCGCTATGACGCCGTCGTCTGTCTCTTTTCCGGGATCGGCTATGTCGGCTCTTTGCCAAAATTGCACCAGGCGATCGCCACCTTCGCCCGCCATCTCAACCCCGGTGGCGTAGTCGTGGTCGAGCCGTGGAAAACGCCGGACACCTGGATCGCGCCGGCCATATCTCCACGCTCACCGTGGACCAGCCGGAGCTAAAGATCGCCCGGATGTGCGTCAGCGAGCGCCAGGGGACGCGGTCGATCATGGAGATGCACCACCTGGTCGCGACCCCGGCAGGCGTCGACTACTTCACCGAGCGCCATGAGATGGGTTTGTTCACCCACGAGGAGTATCTGGCGGCGTTTGCCACGGCGGGGTTGGAGACGAGCTTCGATCAGGACGGGTTGATGGGGCGCGGGTTGTATATCGGGGTGCGACCGGAAGCCAATTGAAGCCACAACTCATCAGGGAGAGGGTAGAGCGGCATGGGATCACCGGGTTAGCAGCGGTTCCGGCAGCCAAGCTCGGGAATGAATCCCCGAGCTGAAAACACAAACCACCATAAATGGAGCTGAGGGTGATCCGGCGCTCGCTGGTGGATTGCCAAAGGCCGTTGCGCCCAGCCCATCCTGGATATATTTTCCATCCTATAGCCAAAAATTCTGCTCTCAGCCAGCTTCAGCCGGGTTCGTGTCTTTAGCTCGGGGATTTATTCCCGAGCTTGCTCACGAGGACGCCGCGATCTCTTCTGTAGCCGCGGGGGAAGCCGATCTCCCGCTACCGGCCGAACCGGTCCCGCAGCTTCTTCGCTTCGCGGCGGGCGGCCTTTTCGCCGTCGCTGGCCTGATCGTCGGCCGGTGGCGCGGCGGCCGGGTCCGGCGGTGGCTCGGCCGTGGGCTCGACGGGCGGCGCTTCGCTGGCAACTGGGGCGGTGGTTGGTGACGGTTCCGGTTGCGGCGCGACGGTCGCGGCCGCTTCCGGGGAGGAGAACGACGAGGCGGGATCAGTTGGCTCGGGGGTGGTGACGACTGGGGTGGACGCTTCGGGGGTCGCGGCGCCGCAGGTCGCGGCCGCGCTGGCGGGATCCTCGCCGGTGAGCCAGAACAGGGTGACGACGACCTCGCCAATGCCGCTGTTCGGATCGAAGCCGATGTCGCGCCAGGTGCCGGTGGCGAGATCAATCGCCGCCCGGTTGCCGACCTCGTAGCCCTTGTTCGAGATGCCGATCCCGCTTGGGGTCCGGCCAAAGCCGACGTCGAGCCCGTCTTGGGCGGCGGCGGCGGCCGGGTAACCCTGGGCCAGCGGCTGCACCGTGGATGGCAGGTTGTTGAGGATCCGGGTCTCGGCCGGGCTCCACCAATCATCGAGGGTGAACCACGGCCCCGTCTCCAGCACCGGCGCCACCGCGCAGCGGCCGGCCGCCGGGTTCGTGACCAGGACGTAGCAAAGCTCGCCGCACTCGATCCGGTTGCCAAAGAGCGGATCGACGACGCCGGCCGGCAACCAGGGGCAGGAGGTCGTGGTGCAGGCGGGGAGGGCCACCAGCCGGTCGTCGGGCTGAATGACGTGGCCGCTGGAGGTCGATCCTCCCACCAGGCCCAGCACGGTGGCGGTCACCTGGAAGGTGCCGGGGCCGATGATGTTGCCGCCCGCGGCAACACCAGCCGCCGCGCCGCCATCGACCCGGATCGTGGCCAGGGCCCGGCCGCGCGATGACTGGCCGAAGGCAATCAGATCGGTCGCTCCGGTGCCGCCGTCCGGGATCGTGAACGTCGTTGCCCCGCTGCCCACCTCGTTGGAGGTGACCGAGGCTAACTCCTGCCCGTCATCGCCGCCCCACCGGAGATCGACTTGCTCCGCGGCGGCGAACCCGGTCAGGCGCACCGCCACCACGGCGCCGGCGGCCCCGGCCACGGGATCCGGCGCCAGGGCGGGAATCACCTCGACCGCGCCCCGCGCGTTCTGGCCGGAGGTTTCGGCCTCGGCAACGATCCGGTGCGGCCCGGCCACCGCCTCGGGGATGGTGACGGCCGTGGTCCAGGCCCCGGCCTCGTTGGCGGTCACCTCGGTCAGGGGCACGCCTCGCGAATTGTCCCAGTAGAGATCAACCCACTCGTCCGGGGCGAAACCGGCGCCATTGACCGTCAGGAGCGTGCCGGCGATCACTCGCGCCGCCGCCAGGTTGAGCGTGGCGCCGCCGCCGGCCGCGGGCGGTGAGGCGAGCGGGGTTGGGCCCGGCGTTGCCACCGGGGTTGTCGCCGGGGTCGCCGCCAAGGTGCCATCGACGCCCGGCAGGTCGCCGATTTGCTGGTTGGTCGAGACCACGACCGTGTTCCAGTGGTGGTTCCGGCTCTGGTCACCCAAATCGGGGAGGTCGTAGCCGTCGAGCGCGAAGCGGCCGGTAAAAGGGGTCGCGGTCCGGCTCCAGTTGCCGCCGTCCTCGGTCGCCCAGAGGTTGAAGTGGATGTGCGGCGTGCCGCCGTTGTTGCCGCCGCCCGGGCCGGAGACCACGCCGAGCGGCTGCCCCTGGAGGAGGGGTTGGCCATCAGCCAGGCCGCGCCCGAGATCAAAGTGGAAGAGGGCAGCGGCATAGCCATTGCCCAGGTCGATCGAGAGGCCGCCATTGGCGGGGTCGAGCCAGCGGATCGTGCCGTCGACCGGCGACAGGACCGTCTCCCCCGTCTCGGTGCCATCGACCTGACGGAGATCGACCGAGTATTTGTATTGCCAGCCGTCGTCACACCGTTCCGTCTTCGAGATCTGGTCTTGCCCGGTCCGGGGGTCGCAGTTGTAATGGCTCCAGCCCTCGGCGGGGGACGTGTTGTAGCCCTGGGAGATGTACCACTCGGTGCCGGCGGCAAACGGCATCTTCACCGCGGCGGCGGCCAGGCTGGCGGGCACGGGTAGGCTGAAGGACGCCGCTTGGGTGCAAAGCACCAAGAGCAGCGGCACGAGCCAGCGGGCCGCCGGCCTTGACCGGTGGCGAGCGGGCAATGTTGGGGCTGGAGCCGGGGGGCGCCGGCGCTGTCGCATACCAATCCTCCACGGTGCTGGCG
>JACCYK010000202.1 GCA_013696525.1 Chloroflexia bacterium | reverse complement strand
CGCCAGCACCTCGTCCAGCCCGGTCCGGCCGGTGCTGCCGAAGGGCTGGTCGCCGCCGGTCAGGCCGCCGCCGGCGCCGCCGGTCGCCTCGATGCTCTGCCGCCACTGCCCGTCCAGCTCGTCGATGGTAACACCGAGGGTCATCTCGACCGCCTCGTCGTAGGAGACGCCGTCGCGGAAGACCGCGATCAGGCGCGCGATCGCGTCATCGCCGTAGGTGGCGGCGATGAAGTTGACGATGCTCTCGCTCTGGGCGTAACCGAGCAGGGCGCCCTCGGCGTCATACGGGAACTGGCTGTTGAGGACCGGGATCGGCTCCAGCACGCCGTTGGCGGCGGCGGCCTGGACCAGGGCGGGGAAATTCTCGGCCCCATTTTCCTGGGCGATCACGGCCAGCCCTTCGTCCAGCCAGACCGGGGGGCCGTTGAAGGGGTTCTCGGTCGCCTGGTGCAGCACCTGATGGCTGACCTCGTGTGGCACGATCCGGCCGACTTCGGCCAGGTTGCCGGGCGGCAACACGCTGATGATCAGCCCGAGCTGGGGATAGGCGGCGCCGGCGATCCAGGATTCGCTGTTCGGGGCCAGGGCGCCGACGAAATCGTCGCCCGAGCTGTAGGCCCAAAGCCGGATCGGCTGGTTCATCTCGGCGCTGTAGTCCGCGCTCAGCAGGTCGGTCGTCCGCTCCGCCGCATCGAGGATCGCTTGGTTGAAGGCAGGATCGCCATTGTACGCATAGACCGTCACCCGGTTGCCCACGAGCGGCTCCCAGGCGAAGCGATCGTCGGCCCAGAGCACCACCCGTTCCGCCGTTTCCACGATCTCCCCGGCGGCGTCTTCCAGGCGCCAGAAATAGACGAGGTCAACTCCTGGCGGCATCCGGCCCCCCCGGAAATCGGCCTCGTAGGAGAGAGAAACCTGGGTGCCGGGCACAACCTCCACGGTACCGAGACGGAGCGTTTCCATGCTCGCCGGCCGGAAAAAGAGCTCGGCCGCGACGATCAGCTCGTCGCTGGCGGCGGTCAGGGAGAAGGTGACGCCGTTCGGGAAATCAGCCACCGCCTCCTCGCTGGTCACGACGATCGCCTCGGTCGTCGTCGCCTGGGCCAGGACGCCGGCGGGCGTCACGCCCGCGAGGAGGGCGCAGACTAGGGCGAGCATCGCCGCGACCGAGCGGAACTGCTTGAATCTCACGCATCACCGTCCTGTCCCAACTGCTGGTGCAAGTAAGCGTCGATAAAGGGGTCGATCTCGCCATCGAGGACCGCCTGCACGTCGCCAACGCTGAGATTGGTCCGGTGATCGGTCACCTGGGTATAGGGCTGAAGCACATAGGAGCGGATGCGGTTGCCGAAGCCGGCGGCCGTATGCTCGCCTTTGATCCGGGTCCGCTCCTGCTCTTCCTCCCGCATCCGCCGTTCCAACAGCCGCGCCCGCAGGATCTTCATCGCCGACTCGCGGTTCTGCATCTGGCTGCGCTCGTTCTGGCAGGTGACCACGATCCCGGTCGGCAGGTGGGTCAGCCGCACGGCGGAACTCGTCTTGTTGACGTGCTGGCCGCCGGCGCCGGAGGCCCGGTAGGCATCCATCCGCACCTCGTCGTCGTTGATCGCGATGTCGTGGTCGCCGTCCAGCTCCGGCAGCACCTCGACCAACGCGAAGGCGGTGTGGCGGCGGTGGGCCGAGTCGAAGGGCGACAGCCGGACCAGCCGGTGCGACCCCGCTTCCGCCTTGGCGTAGCCATAGGCGCGGCTGCCGCGAATCTCGACCGTGGCGTTCTTGATCCCCGCTTCCTCACCGTCGGTGGTGTCCAGCACCTCGGCCTTCATGCCGCGCCGTTCGGCCCAGCGGACATACATCCGGGTCAGCATCGAGGCCCAATCCTGGGCGTCGATCCCGCCTTCACCGGAATGGACCACCATGATCGCGTTGGAGCCATCGTAGGGCCCGCCCAGGGTGCTGGCCAGCTCCAGGGCATCGACATCGAGTTGCAAGGGCTCGGTGGCGGCGGCGACTTCTTGCGCCAGGTCGGCGTCACCATCGGCCAGCGCCGCCAGGTCCGCCAGCTCGGTGGCGGCGTCGGTCAGCCGCCGCCATTCGCTGGCCCGGCCCCGGAGATCGCCCAAGCTCCGCATGACATCTTGCGCCACCCGGCTATCGTCCCAAAAACCAGGCTCGATGCTCTGCTGTTCGAGCTCGGCGATTTCGCCCTCTACCGTCGCGAGGTCAAAGACGCACCCCGAGCCGGTCGAGGCGCTGGCGGATCGTATTGAGGGCGCGGGTGGTGTCATCAGTCATCAGCGGTCGTGGTCTCCGTTCGTGTCGTCGCGGTCATTCGGAATCGCGCACATGCGCGACCTGTACGAGCAAGTATAGTGTTTCGTCCTGGTTACGATGCGCGAACCGCCTACCGTCTCCCGATCGGCCGCTCCGTGCTTGCCGGGGTGGCGCCGGTTACCGTCGAGGTAGGGGTCAGGCGAGCCATCAACGAAGCGCTCTGGCGCGTATTCTCTTCAATCGCGAGCAGGACGCCGATCATCTCGGCCGAGACCCAGAGCCCAATCGCGTAGATTGCGGCGATGAGGAAGGTTCCGAATGTGGCTATGGCGCCGAGCTGGTTGCCGGTACCACGACCTACGAGACCAATAAGGATCCCCGCGACGAGCACGAGCACGGCGAGGATTTTGAGCGACACGCTGATTCCCCTGAGAACCGGGAACCTATCCATGTTTCCCTCCTTTTCAATGTTGACCATGCCCCACACCACTGCCCGCGGTCTGCACGGCGTCGCCCCTGGCGAGGCCACGGTCAGGACACGATACGCGATTGTGGAAGCCGCCACGGGGACGCCCTTTGGCACTATTGCTTGACGCCCGGCGCGGACGAAGCCGCCCGGCTCCCGAAGTGCCACATCACCCGTCAAAGATGCGATCATGCCCATGACACCCGGAACGGCCGGGGCGGGGACGTGGAGCATTCGATGTCGACGCTGCTGCTGGCGCTGCGGAACCAGGCGCTGCTCGTATTGATGATGGCGCACTTTACGAATGACCTTTTCGGCGGCATCTTGCCGATGTACCTGCCGGTGATGAAGGAGCGGTTCGAGCTCTCTAACGCGGCGATCGGCTTCGCGATCCTGGCCTACTCCGGCATGTCGTCGTTGTCGCAACCGCTGTTCGGCTATTTCTCGGACCGGCGGGGGCGGCGCTGGTATCTGGCCGCCACTCTGGTTTGGAGCGCCGGCTTCATCGCCCTGTATGGCTTTGCCCCGAACTATCCGGTCTTCCTGCTGCTGGCGGGGCTGGCCGGCATCGGCTCCGGCGCCTTCCACCCGATCGGGGCCTCGACCGTGGCCCAGGTCACCGACGACCGGCACCGCAACGGCTCGATGTCGCTCTACACCGTGGGCGGCACCATCGGCTGGGGGATCGGCCCCCTGGTCGCGGTCGCCCTGCTGGGCGGGTTTGGCGCCGGTGGCTCGATCTTCCTGATCATTCCCGGACTGCTCATCGCCACCCTGCTCTACCAGCGGATGGGAATGGTGGAACGACTGCGTCAGGCGCGGGCCACGATCGGGGCCGCGGTCAGCGGTGAGCGGGCCAACTGGGGGCTGCTGGCACGAATCGTGGCGGTAACGATGCTCCGCTCCTGGACCTTTCTGTCGGTGCTTCAGTTCCTGCCGATCTGGTACGACGAATTGGGGTATGGCCCGGGCTTCTATGGACCGCTGGTGACGCTCATCATCCTGGCTGGCTCGGCCGGCACCCTGCTCGGCGGCATCTTCGCCGACCGGATCGGCCCCCGCCGGATCGTGGTCGGCTCGCTGGCCCTGGCCATCCCGGCCCTGATGCTCTTCCTCGGCCTGCCGGGGCCGCTGGCCTTTGTCACCGGCCTGCTGTTCGGCGCCCTGGCCGACGCCAGCCTCTCGGTGACGCTGGTGATGGCGCAACGGCTGGTGCCGGGCCGGATCGGGATCGCCTCGGGGGTCATCCTCGGCCTCGGCTTCGTCACCGGCGGCATCGGGGTGCCGATCACGGGGCGGCTGGCGGACGCGGTCGGCATCCAGACGGCGCTGATGTCGTTGGGCGTTGTCGGC
>JACCYK010000199.1 GCA_013696525.1 Chloroflexia bacterium | reverse complement strand
CCCAAGCCTCCGAGGGCGCCGTCACCCGCGTCGGCCGGTAGCTGTTGTCCCGAGCAAATGAAGCCTCATGCCTTCAAATCGGGGCAGGGGGATTCGGTTCCTTGGATCGCGGCGATGCACTGTTCGGCGGCGGAGTCGGATGCCCTGGCCGCCCGATAGCGTCAGACGAGGAGAGCAGGATGACCGACCGACAATCGCCCGCCCTTACGTCCGAGCAGGTTACCTTGGGCATCGAGGCGCTGAAAGCCCACCACGGCCCCCCACCCTGGGCGGCGACCCTGGTGCGGACCGACCAGTACATCGTCACGGTTATCTGCCAGGGGCCGGGCCACCGGAACGATTGGCACTACCATCTGGCTGACGAGTGCTGGTCGGTGCATGAAGGGGAGCTAAGTTGGACGCTGGAGGGCAAGCCGGAGCCGATTCGGGTCAAGGCCGGCGAGTGGATCCTAGCGCCGGCCAACACCTTCCACCTGATCGAGGTTCGCGGTGACCGGCCAGCGATCCGGGTCGCGATCAGCCACGCCGATGAATACCACCGGCACGAGCGGGTTGACGCACCCCCCGCCCCGCCCGGTGCGCGCCAGTGACTTCTCCCCTCCGCGCGATGGAACGACCTCTTTCACGAACGTGCGGGATCCGCTCGTCGCCCACTTGCCGGCGCTAGGGCAAAATCGGATCGAGCGAGGCGCCCATCGAGATGCCGGTCAATCGGTGGTGCAGGGCGATCACCTGCGCCTCGGTCATCGAGGCGATGAGGTCGGCGGCGATTCGCGCGATGTCTTTGTCGGTGGGATCGGAGTCAAGGAGCTCGCGGTAGAATTCCGGCAGGATCCGGCGATCCCGTGTTGATGCGCCGGCTTCGCAAATGATTGAAAAGAGGGATCTGATCACCGTTCGATGTCCATATCGCTGTCCGATAAGGGCGCGACTTTCGATGACATACTGCCAAGTCAGCCCTTTGAAGATCGCGACTTCCATCCGGGCAGCCCGCGGGATACGCAACTCTTTGCTGGTGGGATCGATGGTGACCGCATCAACGTATCGACTCACGAGCGACGACGTGAACATCCGGAGCCGATAACGGTCGACTTTGCGGCCCGAGTATGGCTCCTGAATTGGCGAGCCGGCGACGATATCGTTGAATGCCGCGGCCAGATCATCTCGGTTGTAGGCAGCTAACGCCGGGTTGCGACGCAGCTCCGATTCAACGAACCGATTGCGCCCTTCTTCGTACAACGTAAGCCGATCAAGCGGTATCAGACCGATTCGGTAAAAATCCTCAACATCATGTACCGCATAGGCGACGTCGTCCGCCCAGTCCATCAGCGCTGCCTCCAGACCGCGCTGTTCAGGCTCGGCCAGAAGCCCAACCGCCCATCGAAACTCGTCTTCCTCGGAAGCGTATGCTCCCCATTTCGACGCTCTCGTGTCGGCGGGGCCTCGTTGCCAGGGGTATTTCAAGACCGCGCACAGCGTGGCGCGCGTCAGATTCAACCCCGTGTGGTCGGGCGAGCGCATGGCGAGCTTCGTCAGGATGCGAAAGGTCTGTGGGTTGCCTTCATATCCGTCGGCGACCTGTTTGCTGTTCTTGAGGATGTCATCAAGCTCGGCCTCGGCAACATGACCGAACGGCGGATGGCCGAGATCGTGGGCAAGGCAGGCGGCCTCAACCACATCCGGGTCCAACCCACCGAGCGCGCTGATAGCGGCTTGGTTTTCCTCGACCCGAAGCAGATTCTCCGCCAAGCTTCGCCCGATTTGAGCGACTTCAAGCGTGTGCGTCAGCCGGTTGTGAATCGGATGAAGATCGTTCGCTGGCGCAACTTGAGTTATTCCCGCGAGTCGACGAAACGCTGAGGAATAGAGAATTCGGTCCCGATCGCGCCTTCCCTCGCTCCGGGGGTCTCGTACATCCCGGTGCGGAGCCGAATGAAATCGCTCGTCACGGACGCTCACCCGGCACGAGTGCTTTCGTGATAGACCTTTCGCAGCCGTCGGTCCCTGGCGAGCTCAATTTCGTAGCGATCGATCAAGTACCAAATAGCATCGCGGGCCGCCGAATCAGAAACGCCGCGTTGGCGCAACTCCCGAATCAGCTCCACCGGCGAGTAGGGAACCTCTTGATGTTCGAGAATAGCAAGGACGTGCTCTTTTGCCACGTCGAGTTCGGGATTTTGCAGAAGCATCGTGTCTCCTCGTCGGATCATCCGCGCGGTCTGCTCATCGAGCCGATAGTACGGTATCGGCGTTGGCTATATCAACCAGGAAACAACGTGCGTTCAGGTGACCCGCATCCTCGGGGGCCATGCTTCCGTGCGGCAGCACCTACCTCCGACAATGGTCTACGTTTCCGACGTATCAGTTTGAACGATCCGATCCGCAACCTCGCTTAAGTCAGCGCCGACGATGTCCGGCCGCGGCGCCAGCGGGTCGAGGACCATGCCGGGGCGGGCGACAAAGGCGGCGGCGGCGCCGGCGGCCATCGCCCCCGCGACATCCCAGGCGTGGGCGGCCACGAGACGCATCCCGTCAATCGGCACGCCGAGCTGATCGGCCGCCATCCGGTAGGGCTCCGGCGCTGGCTTGAAGCGGCGCACCTCGTCGACAGTGAGAACCCGCTCAAAATAGTCGCGCAGGCCGGCGTTGGTCAGTTGTGCTTCAACCACCGGCCCCGGATTGTTGGTCAAGGTCGCCAGCCGGAAGCCTGCCTCCCGTAACCGATCCAGCGCGGCCGGGACATCGGGGTGGGGCGGCAACTGACGCATGCCGGCGCCAACCGCGCGCCGCATCTCATCCGTCAGCTCCACCTGCCGGCGGTCGGCGACCATCGCCAGCGCGGCCGCGCCGACCTCGGCAAAATCGACGTAGCTCCCCGTCAGGGTCACCGTCATCGCCGATTGCAACACCTGGCCGAACCACTCCCGGCGGACCGCCGCATCGCCAAACGCGGCGGCAAAGATCGGATCCAGCGACCGTAGATCAAGCAGCGTTTCGTTGACATCGAAGACAATCACCGTGGACATGTCACCTCCAACAACGGACCGTGGCGCAACCCAGTCATCCTAACAGCTCGCGGCCGCTAAACTCTTCCCCCCGTGTTTCCGGCAAGAATCGAAGGGCGAGCAGACATAGCCCGTACATCACCGCGCTGCCGGCAATCGCCGGCCCGAAGCCGTCGATGGCCGCCAATCCACCGACCACCGGGAGCGCCGCCACCGCCCGGCCGGTACTATACGAGAAGCCCTGGCCCAGCCCACGAACCGATGTCGGAAACAGCTCCGCCAGGTAGGCGCCAAGCCCGCTCAGCGCTCCCGAGGTGCAGATGCCGAGCAAGAATCCAGCGGCTACCAGCAACACCCCTGAGCCGATGGGAACCCATACGTAGAGCAAAATGCTCACCACGCTCGCCACCGAGAAGGTGGCGAAGGTACTCCGCCGACCAAGCCGATCCTGGCAGTACCCGCCACCGACATAGCCAGCAAACGAGCCAAACAAGACCGGCAACATCTGGGCGCTGACCGCGGTCTGATCCAGCCGCAGCGTCGATTGCAGATAGGTCGGCAGCCAGACGGTCACCACGTACCGGCCGCTGAGAGCGCCGCTGGCGAGCATAGTGGCGGCAATCGTGGTCAGCCGCAAATCGGGATCAAACACTTGAGCGAACGACGCTCGCACCCGGGCCAGATGGCTGGCAAGGCCGCCCGCGACACCGCGCTTGGCTTTGGCCGCCAGGAAGACCGGGGCGTCAACCACCCTGGTTCGGGCCCAGAATACGAGCAGCGCCGGCAGCACGCCCAGCCAGAAAAGGATCCGCCAGGCGAGCTCGGGCGGGGACAGCAAGGCCACGGCCGCTACCGCCACGGCCGCTACCGCCACCGCCGCCAGCACGTCTCCCGCCGCGAAGGCGCTGGTCAGCAAGCCCAGCAACCGGCCCCGCGCCGCCGGGGGTGCATACTCAGCCACCAGGAAGGGAACTTGTGGTCCACTCGGCGCCGAAGCCAAGCCCCAAGACAAGACGGCAGAGCAGCAGTTGCTCGAAACTCTGAGAGAGACCGCAGAGGAAGGTGGCGACCGCGTAGACGATGACCGCGATCAGCATGACCCGGGTCCGACCCAGGCTGTCGGCCAGCGCGCCGCCGATCACCCCGCCGGCGGCGGACGCCAGCAACGACACGGTCGCCAGCCACCCCGCCCGCGCCGCCGACAGCCCGAACTCGTCGCGCACCGCGACCAGGACGAAGGTGAAGGAGAGGAGATCGAACCCGGCCAGGCCAAACCCGGCGAAGGCCGCCCAAAAGGCGCGCCGGCCCGGCGGGGTCAGCTGACGGAACCAGTCAAACCGCAACCGGCCCACCCCTCCCGTCTACGTCGGAAGATCGCGGCGATCGAAGACCACGAGCCCGGTCATGACCCCCGCCAGTCCGACGAGCCCCAAAACGAGCAAGCTCGCCACGGGCACATCGCCGGTCGTCAGCGCCCGCGCCGGGTCATAGTAGGCAAAGATGCTCAGGAACTCGAAGGGTCGGAGCAGGGTCCAGACCGCGGCGAAGTAGTCCACGAAGTAGGAGATCACGACGAAGCCGATCGCCCAGCCAACCACCCGGCCAGAGGTGCTGGCGGCGGCCGAGGCGGCGAGGGCCAGCCCGCCAACGGCCCAAAAGACGAGCCAGGTGCTCACCGCCAGCGGCACGAGGTTGCGATACTCAAATTCACCTTCCGGCCGCGCCACGAGGAGCCCGCCGACCAGGCCCGCCGCCCCCGCGAGCGAGAGCAGGATCCCGGTCAGGACCACGCCCGCCACCCGTGCCGCGTAGGCGGCCGGGCGCGATACCGGCCGCGCCAGGGAAAGCAGGATGGTACCCCGTTCCATCTCGCCCGCCAGGCTCCGCGCGGCAAAGCCCACCACGGCGGCGAGGGTGAGCACGAGGTAGAGGGGATGGGTGAATCCCGCCGAGAGCGAGCCGGCGAGACCGGAAAAGGTGGAAAACCCTGGTTGGGCTCGGGCCAACGCCTGAAACGCGGGCGGCAACGACTCGATCAGCGTACTGATGCCACGGGCCCCGCCAAATGACTCTACCACCGGCGCCTGCAGCGACTCGAACAGCGCAACCCCAACCAACAGCGCCGCCAGGCCGGCGACCCCCCGCCCCAGCAGCCGGCTCGTCATCCGGACCAGGGTCACGGCCGCCGCCTAGTGCTGATAGCCGTTCCAGCCGCCTCCGCCGTCGCACCATTTACACCGTGGGTATCGTACAACTCCAGGAAGATGTCTTCGAGCCGCGGGGGCGGTAGCAGCAGGTCCGTCATGTCGGTCCCCGCCAGGTAGCGAACCAACGGCGTCACGTCGCCATCGACCGCCAGCGTCGCGTGCGACCCTTCCTGTCGCACGAGCGTGACCCGCGGCTGTTCGGCCAGGCTGGCGGGAACCGGGCCGGCGAACCGGACCTCGGCGGTCCGCCGGTGCCGCCGCGTCAAATCCGTGATCGCGGCTTCGAGGATCAGCCTGCCGCCCCGGGCCACCGCCACCCGCTCGCAGATCCGCTCCACCTCCGCCAGGTCGTGCGAGGACATGAACACCGTCCGCCCCGCATCGCGCCGCTCGCGGAGGATCTCTTCGAAAGCATGCTGGATCAGCGGATCGAGCCCGTCGGTCGGCTCATCGAGGATCAGCAGCGCCGGATCGTGCTGAAGCGCCGCCGTCAACGCCAACTTCTGGCGCATGCCTTTGGAGTAGGATCCCAACCGGCGGCCGAGCGCATCGTCGCTCAGCTCCAACGCATCGAGCAGGCGACGGCGCAAGACGGGCGGCCGGCCGGAGATGCTCGCCGCGTAGTCGAGCTGGTCACGTCCGCTCAGGTCGGGGTACAGCGATTCCGCGTTGACGAGAAAGCCAAGCTCGCGCCGGGCCGCCACCCCATCGCGCCAGGTATCGTGGCCGAAGATCGCCGCCCGCCCGGCGCTGGGCCGGATGAACCCCATCAGCAACCGGATCGCGGTCGTCTTCCCGGCGCCGTTCGGCCCCAGGAACCCGTAGATGACGCCGTTCGGGACGGCGAGGTCGAGCGCGGTGAGGGCGTCGATCCGGCCGTACCGTTTGGTCAGCCCGGACGTGATGATGACCGCTTGTTGGCCGGTTGGCGTGCTCATGCGAGCAGGGTAGCATCGCCACCGGTCCGGCCGCTACCGCCGGCCCCGGCCCGAATGTCGGATCTGACTCCATGCCGCCGTGGCACCTTCGTCATGCCCCCGTGACAACCGCGGGGTATCATCCGACGTGTGATCGGACGAAGCACGTTCGGTTGGACATGACAGGCACCTAGATACTGACCGAGACCGCGCGTCTCAGGAGTCGAATCACGATGATCTGCTCCAACTGTGGGCAGGCCGCTACCGCCGCCGACCACTTTTGCGCTCGCTGCGGCGCTCCCTTCATCGCGGCGACGGGACCGGCGGAAATGCTGCCCTACTACGGACAAGCGTCTCCCGTTTCGCTGACCGGGGCAAATCAGGATTCCCGCTATTGGGCAGTGGCGGCCCATCTGTCGGCGCTGATCGGCGCCTTCGCCGTCATCCTCGGCGCGGCGGTCGGCCCATTCGTGATCTGGATGGCGCGAAAAGAAGTTGATCCCTTCGCCGCCGAGAACGCCCGCCAGGCGCTGAACTTCAACCTCTCGGTGCTGCTCTACTTCTTCGCCCTGGCGGTGCTCACCTTTACGACCCTTGGCATCGGGTTGGTGTTCACCCTGCCGGCAATGCTCGGCTTGGGCCTGGCCTGGCTGCTGCTCTCGTTGGCCGCCGCGCTCCGCGCCTGGAACGACGGTATCTTCCGCTACCCCTGCTCGATCCAATTCATCAAATAGCTCGGTCGTCCGGCGGCCATTACTACCACGATCGCGGGAGAACCTCGGTCCCCGGTATGGGTCGAACCGTGGCAAACTACGCCATTGGACCAAGGCGATGACCAAGGGAGGGGCGTATGGACGAGGTCGGGGCGGCGGGCGACATCCGGACCGTCGCCGTGATCGGCGCCGGCACCATGGGCCGTCAGATCGCGGCCCTCAGCGCGGCCAACGGCTATCCGGTCCGCATCCACGACGCGATGCCCGCCGCGCTGACGCGGGCCCTGCCGGCGATCCAGGACGAGTTGCGTGGCCTGCCGAACGCGCCCCAATACGAACACCACGTCTACCGCTTACAGCCGCCGGCCGACCACCAAGCGATCCTCGCCCGCATTCAGCCCGTCGCGGACCTGGCGGAGGCGGTCGCCGGGGTCGATCTCGTGATCGAAGCGGTGCGCGAAGACGTCGACACTAAGCTGGAGGTCTTCGCCGCCCTCGACCGCCTGGCGCCGGACGCCATCCTTTCCACCAACAGCTCGTCCTTACCCTCTTCATTGCTGGCGCCGGCCATCGCCGATCCCGGCCGGTTGCTCAACACGCATTTCTTCGCCCCAATCTGGTCGCGCAACATGCTCGAGCTGATGGGCTGCGGCGTCACTCGGCGGGACGTGATCGAGCGGGTGGACCGCTTCGCGCGATCGCTGGGCCTCGTCACGGCGGTGGTCCAGGGCGAAAGCAAGGGCTTCATCATCAACCGCATCTGGCGGGCGGTGAAGCGCGAGTCGCTGCGCGTCGTCGACGAGGGCCACGCCGACCCGGAGGACGTCGACCGGCTCTGGATGCTCTTCTTCGGCACCCCGATCGGCCCATTCGGCGTGATGGACATGGTCGGCCTGGACGTCGTGGCCGATATCGAGACTTCCTACCAGCGGGTCGCCACCGACCCGGCCGACCAACCATCGAAGGTGCTGCACCAGCGCCTGGCCGCCGGCGCGCTGGGCGAAAAGACGGGCCAAGGCTTTTACCGCCACCCGGACCCGGAGTACCTCGATTTCTTTGACAGCCCGGCGCCCAACCCGGAGCGAGACGCTGACTGAGCAAGGAGCGGGAGCGTAAGATGTTCAATGTCGTGTTCCTGGTCAAACGACGGCCGGACTTGAGCCCGGAGGAGTTCGCCCGCTACTGGGTCGATGACCACACGCCGCTCACCGCGAACGTGCCGGGCATCCGCGCCTACAAGCTCTACACCGTCACCGGTCTCCACGACGGCGAGCCCGTCTTCGATGGCGTGGCAATCCTCAGTTTCGACGACCGCGCCGCCCACGACACGGCCATCGCCAGCCCCGAGTTCGCCGCCGCCATCGCCGACGCCCCGAATTTCCAGGACGTCACGGTCACCACGTCGTTCTTCGGCGACGAGCACGTTATCGTGTGACGCCGATGCCTGCTTCCCCGATTCGGGAAAACCAGCCGGCTTTTCGCCGGGTTTGTGAACTCAGCGCGGTGGCTTTCAGCCCCGCGCTTCGTCGCCGGCTCGACATTGCGCTATTGTCAACGAGTACAAGGCACCGGCCAGTTTACAAACTCCGCGTCACCAGTTTGCAGATTGCCCGCAACGTCTCGAACACGCCGGCTCCCGACACGGCAATCGCCTCGACCGTCATGGCGGCGCCTGGGTTGAGGCGCTGGTCAAGCTCGGCGGTTGGCAACGCGGTCGGCTGGTCGCGCTTGTTGTATTGCACGACGAATGGCATCGTCGCCAGCGTTTTCCCCTGGCCAAGCAAGTGCTGCCGCAGCTCATCCAGGCTTTGCTCGTTGTCAACCAGCCGCTCGGCCGCGGAATCGGCGACGAACACCACGCCATCAGCGCCGCTTAGGACCGCCTGCCGGGTCCGCTCGTAGTGCGCCTGCCCCGGCACCGTGTAGAGCTGATACCGGATGGTGAAGCCGTTGACCGTTCCCAGGTCGAGCGGGAAATAATCGAAGAACAGCGTTCGCTCGTTCTCGGCGGCGATGGCGTGCAGCTCGCCCGTGGCCGCCGCCGGCACCGTCCGGTAAATGTATTCGAGGTTGGTCGTCTTGCCGCCGTAGGCCGGCCCGTAATAGACGATCTTGCCGCGGATCTGACGCCCGGCGAGATCAACCAGCGCCATCGTTGCCCCTGGCGACGGCGCGGGCGCTTATGGGTTCCCGATCGCCGGCGGCCATTAGGAGGCTGACGCCGGCGGCACTGCCTCGGTCCCCGGCCGCCGCGTCAGGTAGGGCGCGAACTGACCGAGAAACGCGGCCGGCAGCGTGCCCAGGATCGTCGTCCCCCGCTCATCGTGGGCGACCGTCTCGACCCGGCCGGTGCCATGGAAGCGATTGACCAGGTCGGTCCGGCTGTACGGCACCGTTAACTGGACCGCGACAAAATCGGCCTCCCGCTCAATGACCGTCTCGATCGTCGCCAGCAGGCGGTCGAGACCCCAGCCGTTGGCGGCGGAAATCGGGATCGCCTCCGGCACCAGCTCCGTCACCGGGCCGAGCCGCGCGACCAGCGCCGCGAGGTCCGGCGTCGCCCCGTTGTGCGAGGCGTCCGGCAACAGGCGGTCAATCTTGTTGAGCGCGGTGACGACGGGCTTGTCGTCGGCGCCCAGGTCTTCAAGCACCTCGTTCACGGCGCGGATCTGCTCGACCGCGTTCGGATGCGTGCCGTCAACGACATGGAGCAGGAGGGTCGCCTCATTGATCTCCTCCAGGGTGGCCCGGAAGGCGGCGATCAGCAGGGTGGGGAGGTTGTTGATAAAGCCCACGGTGTCGGTGAACAGCACCTCGCGGCCGCCGGGCAGCGGCGCCCGCCGGGTCGTCGGGTCGAGCGTGGCGAAGAGCTTGTCCTCGGCCATCACCCCGGCCCCGGTCAGCGTATTGAGCAGGGTGCTCTTGCCGGCGTTGGTGTAGCCAACCAGGGCGACGACCGGGATCGGCACGTCGCGGCGGCGATCACGATAGCGTTGGCGATGCGTATGCACCTCTTCCAGTTCGCGCTTGATGTGGACGATCCGCTTCCCCAGCTCCCGCCGGTCGCTCTCCAACTGCGTCTCACCGGGCCCGCGAAGGCCGACCCCGCCGACCCCCTGACGCGAGAGGTGGGTCCAAAGTCCAGTCAACCGCGGCAGCCGGTACTCCATCTGCGCCAGCTCGACCTGCAGCCGGCCCTCGTGGGTGACCGCCCGCCGGGCAAAGACATCGAGGATCAGCGCCGTGCGGTCGATCACCTTGACGTCGAGCGCCTTCTCGAGGTTGCGCTGCTGGACCGGCGAGAGGTCATCATCAACCATGACGACGTCATACTCGAGGTCGTCCCGGCGATCAATGATCTCTTGCAACTTGCCTTTGCCGACATAGGTGCCGGCCCGCGGGTGGGCTAGCTTCTGGGTGACGGAGCCGGCGACCTCGACATCAACCGTTTCGGCCAGACGGGCCAGCTCTTCCAGCGAGTCGGCGGCGGCCCAGGGCTGTCCCGGCTGCTCGACCGCGACCAGGAGGGCATGCTCGGTTGGAGTGTGGGTGGGAAGGGCAATACGTGGAATGGGATGCTCCTTCTGATGTCAGCATTGACACGTATCCAGGTCAAACTCACTGGGTACGCCGCTCATTATACCGCGCCGCTGCCAGCACTTTTCGTCCTCCTGGCCGGCGAGCCGGCCGTTGATCGGACCCGCCGCCGATTCGAGGTCGCCACGTTCCCGTCGACCGATCCAGTGTGACGGTCGTCAGATTGCCGTGGTGTCGTTCACCTGGCTACGTATGTTGACGTAGGGCCGTTCGCTTGATTCGACCTCGGCAAATACGTCGTTCACACGTTTCAACCGGGCATTTGGTACCCTACGATGAGGCTGGCCCTCCCTGAGTCGGCCGCCGTGGGGAGGACATGCGCTCATGTCTGTCTGGATCACATCAGAAAGGAGACCGTTCGATGCGACGTCTCTTCGCGTTATTCGCGCTCATCGCGGCGCTACTCGGCCCGGGCATGCTCGCGGTCGCCGCCCAGGAGGCGACCCCCGAGGCCGGGGATTCGCTGCTGGCCGGACTCGGTTACCCGGAACTGGTGGTCACCACCGATGGGACCGACTTCGACATCCCGGAAGAGATCGAGGCCGGCCGGTACCGGGTGGTGCTGGAGAACAGCGGCGAGCTCTCGGCTGATTTGGAGTTTTTGCAGCTCCCCGAGGGGACCACGGTCGACGACCTGATGACGGCCTTCGAGAGTCAAGAATTCTCCGTTCCGGATTGGTTTTTCGAGACGGTTTTCAACGGCGGGCCACTCAGCGAGCCGGGTGAGACCGGCGACGTGATCCTCGATCTGACGCCCGGGGAGTGGATCGTCAACTTGTACGTCTACGAGGATACCGACGAGGGCCCGAGCGGGGAAGACTCAAATCTGCCGAAGTCGATCATGGTCACCGGCGAGATGCCCACCCTGGATAACCCGGCGGACGTGATCGCGATCGAGTTGGTGGAGATGGCCTTCGTCCTGCCGGAAACGATCACCGCCGGGCCGCAAATCTGGCAGATCACCACCACTGGTGAGCAGCCACACCACATGATTCTCGGCCAAGTCCCGGACGGCACGACCGAGGAGCAGGTGTTGGAGCTGGCCAACGCCATGTTCAGTCC
>JACCYK010000185.1 GCA_013696525.1 Chloroflexia bacterium | reverse complement strand
CAGCTCGGGGATTCATTCCCGAGCTTCGCTTCGGGTCAACATGGAGTGTCTTTCGACAAACTGTCCAACGCCACTTACAGCCCGCAGCGCTCGCGCAGGAACGTGCGATTGGCGCGGGCGCTGACGGTGGGATCGCGCGGGGTGGTGTCCTGCTCGACGACGAGCCAGCCGGTGTAGCCGCCATTCCGGAGCGATTGCACCATGCCGGGGATGTCCACCATGCCTTGACCGAGCTCGCAGAAGACGAACTCGCGCAACGCATCGAGAAAGCTTAGCTCGCGGACCCGGGCGTCGCGCAGCACCACGGGGTCCACGTCCTTGAGATGCACGTAGCCGATCCGATCGCGGTGGCGCTCGACAAAGGCGATCGGGTCGCCGCCGCCGTAGGCGTAGTGGCCGCCATCGAAGCAGAGATCGACGTGGTCGCCGGTCAGGTCGTCGACGAGCCGCTCGACTTCCTCGGGGGTCTCGACAAACGTGCCGACGTGGTTGTGAAAGTGAGCCCGTAGACCGTGCGCGGCCGCGATTTCGCCCGCCTCGGCGAGGTTCCGACCGGCCTGGGCCCATTCGGCGGCGGAGAGGCCGGCGCTGCCATCGGCCGGGACGTGACCGGCCAGCGCGATCCGCTCCGGCGTCGATTCGATGGCGAAGTTCACGTCCTTGCTGCCGGCGCCGGCGAGCAGCTTCAACAGGCCCGTGAGGGCCGGACGGCGGGACCGCATCCGGTCATCGTCGATCAGCGGCAACGAGTGAAAGGCGCCGCAGAGCCGCATCCCTCGCGTCAGCAGGTCGTGATGCAACGTGACTGGATTGGTGGGAAAGTTACCGCCAATCTCGGTGGCGTCGTAGCCGGCGGCAACCATCTCATCGAGCAGGTCCGGGTACGGCACCTCTGGCACCGTGCCGGCCAGGTCAACATTGTTCCAATTGACCGGAGCCGTGGCAACTCGAGGTGCGCCTCGACCGTCGCCCGGCTGCCCGGACGCGCCGGCCCGTTGATCGTCCACGCCATACCCCCCGCACGGACCCCGCGTAGCCGCCTGTATCGCATCGTAAATAGGGCCGCCTCCCCCTGTCAATCGGGGGATCGCTTGGTGCTCTCGTGCTTACGGGGCGCTGGCGGGATCGAGCGGGTCAGTGCCGAAGATGAGGATTTCTTCGCCATCGGGCACCCCGTCGCCATCGGAATCGGCGACGACCGGGTTCGTCCCGTGGGTGTAGATCTCGTCGTTGTCGGTCAGGCCGTCGCCGTCCGTGTCGGATGAGAGCGGGTTGGTGCCGAAATTGAAGACTTCTTCGCCATCGAGCAGGCCGTCGCCGTCGGTATCGTTGCTCAAGGGGTCGGTGCCGTAGATGTTGATCTCGTCGCCATCGGCGATGCCATCGGCGTCCGTGTCTGGATTGAGCGGATCGGATCCGATGGCGGCTTCTTGCTCATCGGTGAGATTGTCGCTATCCGAGTCGCCGCCGCTCGGCGGCGGTTGCGGCACGGCCGTTGGCGGCGGTGGCGGCTCCACCGCGATGACCGGCGGGACGGCGGTCGGAGGCGGCGGCGCCGCTTCGGGCGCGACGACGTCCGGCTCGGCCTGAGCCACCGAAATTTCCTCCCCGTCGACGGCCTCGCCGATGGCGGCAATCACGACCACGGCGGCTTGTGGTTGGTCATTGGTGATCGTGAACGGGCCGGTCAGCAGCTCCCCGGTCCCGGCGCTGACGGTCCCCGGCTCGGCATCGTCCTCGGCGCCGGCACGGACCCGGCCACTGGTCACCATCAGTAGGGCGGGGCCGGTCCGGGTTGAGACCACGATCGACTCGTCCGGCAAGAGGACCGCCCGCGTCAGCTCGGCGTCGAACGAGCCGGCCGGGTAGTCGGTGATTTCGGGCGTCGTGACGAGGACCGTTCCGCCTTCGAGGCCGAGGATCGCCGGTTGATCGGGGGAGACCATCTCGATGATCCAGGCCACGACCGGATCGTCGCCCACCGCGGTGCGGACGAAGGGGTCACCCGTGGGCATGAAGAAGGCTTCGCCCGGTTCGAGCCTAGCCCGGCGCCCGGTCAGCTCGTTGCGGACGAGCCCGGTCCCGGTCCGTTGCAGGACAAAGGAGAAACCGCCGGTCTCCGGCGCCGTGCTGCCCAAGAGCGACACCTCACGCACCCGCCAGACGACGGGACCATCCAGCCCGACGACGCCCTGCGCCACGGTCTGCAGGTGGGGAGCACCGGGGTCGATCTCGGTGGGCGGCAGACCCGCCGCCTCCGGATTTGGACTTGCCTCCTGCGCGATCGCAACGCCGGCCGGCGTGACCAGCAGCGCCGCGCATAACGCGATGATGAGCGGTATCCCGCGCCAGCCGTTCAGATCACGGGTTGTTCGTGGCATTGGCGCGCCCCTCGTCTCCGCTCGTTTCACTCACGTGGATCGTACCCTTGCTTGTTCGCGACGATAGGCACCGGCCCGGCCATCCACCCTGCCAACCCGGTGCGTCACGCCGCGACATGACCGATTGTGATGCGAACGTTACCACTTGCGACGCCTGGGCCGCGGCGCGCCCCGTGTCTCGTTCCGCCACCGGGGAAGACATTCGGCACTCGTGGTCTGATTTCCGCCAGCCGGTGGTCGTCCAGACTATACTTTGGGTGACGCCTCCGGTGGCCATCCATTTGTCATCACCCGCCGGAGGAGACGCATCAGGGAAAGGGACCAATGGTCACCGCCACGACCGACGTAGCGATCGCGACCGGCACCGGCACATCCACACGACGAGGCCGCGTCGTTGTCGCCACCGAGCTCGGCTACTGCTGGGGCGTCCGCCGGGCGTTGGACATCGTGCAGTCCGCGGCCGATGCCGGCGGCCCAATCGCGCCGATCGGCGACGTGATTCACAATCCCCAAGTGGTGATCCGGCTGCGCGAGCGGGGGGTGGAAGGTGCGGCCTCGGTCGAGGAAGCGGTCGATCGCGGGTTTCGCCGGGTTGCCATCACCGCGCACGGGATGGGGCCGCATCTGGCGGGCGAAGCGGCCCAAGCCGGGGTCGAGCTGGTCGATACGACCTGTCCGCTAGTCACCAAGGTCCAGCGCCTGGCGCAGAAGCTGGCCCGGCAGGGCTATTTCATCGTCGTCTATGGCGACTCGTACCACCCCGAGGTGCGCAGCATCATCGGATGGTCCGGGACGAGCAAAGCGATCGCCGCCAAGAAGATGGCCGACCTGCCGTGGAACGCGGCCCGCGGCCAGGCCGGGCCGGACAAGGTGACGCCGCCGCGCAAGGTGGCGGTGGTCAGCCAGACGACGAAGAACGTCGACGAGCTGATGGCCTTTGCCCAACAATTGCAGGCGATGGTCATCCCCGAGGGGGGCGAGTTCCGGCTCTGCAACACGATCTGCGAGCCGACGAGCGAGCGCCAGAACGCGCTCAAGCGCTTAATCGAAGATGAGCAGGTCGAGCTGATCCTGGCGATCGGCGGCAAGAAGAGCAGCAACACCGCCCGCCTGGCCGAGGTCGGCCAGTCGCTCGGGGTGCCCTCGCACCACATCGAGCGCCCGGAGGAGATCGACCCGAGCTGGCTCGATGGCGTCGGCCTGGTCGGCGTCACCGCCGGCGCCTCGACCCCGGACGACGTCATCCAAGCCGTGGTCGACGAGCTTGACCGCCGTGGCTACACGCCGCCGGAAGGCGGCATCCGGCAGGTCGACCCGGACTACGTGCCGGCCTTCTGAATTCGGTAAATCTGGCGACATTCTCAGCCGAGTGATCCCCATGATCGAACCCCCTGGTCCCAACCCCGCGGGAGATCAGTGATTCCCCGAAGTTTGGGGGTTCGGGGGTGGGTTCGCAGCAACATGAGGACGCCGTCCCAGGGAAGTGGGACGGCGTTCTCTTCATCGCTTTTGATCGCTAATCGTGACTTACGAGCAGTTGAAGAAGCCCGCGTTATCGAGGTCTCGACGAATCTGCTTCTCCGACCTCGGCTTATCGAACGCGTCGGGGAACGGATTGTCGTCATTCTGTATATTAAGATACGCCGCATGGCGAGCTTCGACCGTCGCGATCGTGGCGCCCGCTGTTTGCAAGTCCTTCGTGGTAATCCTGGCCAACGCACCGGTGTAGGCCATGACGCCCGTGTTCTCTAAGACCTGCGCCAAGGCGAGGAAGTTCTCACCGTCATCGAAGGCGTCCCCGAAGTTGTAGCACGGGGCCTCTCTAACCGGGTTGCCGCCGAGGCTCTCGATGACCGCGGTGAGCGTGTCAACGTGCTCGTCCTCGTGATTCCGGATTTGGATCAGCCGAGCCCGGACACCCTCGGGAAAGTCATCGTTTTCGTCAAGCTCATCAAGACCGTCACGGTAGAAGGCGTACTCCAGGTGCTCAAGGGTGAGGGCGTAGTTGAGGACTTTGGTGTCGCGCTTCTTATCCCGTTCCCTTCCCTTCTCGCGCCGATCCTCCCGCTTGTCCTTCGCCTTCTTGCCGGTGTGCTGGGCGGACTGGGCGAAGACAGATTCCACGCCGACGATGACGGGGACGCTGGCGGCGGCGCCGGCCAGGGCGAGTAGACCACGCCGGGTCGGCAGGCCAGTGCCCGGACGCTTGGCTGCCTCGGTGAACAGCTCGCTGAGCGGTCGCATCCGCGGTCTCCTCCAAGCTGTGCCCAAAGCGATCGCTTCCCTCCGCCCGGTTGCGGAAGATTCGCCATGCGCTGTCAGGCCGCGGCCTCTGAACGTGATATGGGAGGACGCGCCAGTTTGGATCAGTGCGCCGCGATGTTTTGAATTTGCGCCTCGGTTTGACAGTTCAGGATGCCTAGGCTATGCTCCGGCATCGCATCCAGCGGAGTTTCGGATCATGCGATCGGGACCGTGTGCCGTGTCTTCGGATCAGAAATGATCGGGGTGGTCGGGAGATCGCCCGCGTCAACGGTGACCGGGGCGGCGGCGGTTCAAAGTATGGAGGTACATTCATGGCCCAGGATCGAATCGGTACTCTCATCGCCCAGTTGCACCGGCAGAATATCGACCGCCGCGAGTTCGCCCAACGGGCGGGGGCGATCGGGCTGTCGGCGACCCTGATCGGCCAGGTGCTGCGGGCGGTGCCGGCGGCGGCGCAGGACGCGACACCGGAAGCCGACGGGGCGATGTCGATCGGCAATCCCGACATTGAGCATATCACCGAGACCGAGCTCGGGATGGTGAAGTTCATCTCGTCCTGGCCGCTGACCGGCGCCTCCGAGCAGCTCGGCGGCGACATGGTGGCCTCGCTGCAGATGGCCCTGGATGACTTCGGCAACGCGGCGGGCGGCTTCGCCATCGAGTACACCGCGATGGACGACGGCATTGCCGCCAACAACGGCTCGTGGGACGCGGCCCGCGAGGCCGAGATCGCGACCAGCGTCGTCAACGACCCGGATGCGATGGTCTACATCGCGACCTACAACTCGGGCGCCGCCGCCGTCTCGATCCCGATCTTGAACCAAGCCGATCCCGGGCCGATGGCGATGATCTCGCCGGCGAACACCTATCCGGGCCTCACTAAGGATTCCCCGAACAACGAGGAGGGCGAGCCGGATCGGTACTACCCCACCGGCGTTCGCAACTACATGCGCGTGGTGCCGGCCGACGACCTCCAGGGCCCGGCGGCTGCCGCCTGGGCGGTGGAGAACGCCGGGCTCAGCAGCGCCTACGTGCTCCACGACAACCAGCTCTACGGCCGGGGCGTGGCGGTCGCCTTCCGTGACACGTTTGAGGACTTGGGCGGCGCCATCGCCGGCTTCGAAGCCTTCGACCAGAACGCCCCGGACTACCTGGCGTTGATGACCTCGATCGCCAGCAGCGCGCCGGACGTGATCTATGTCGGGGCCATCACCAACCTGAATCCCGGCAAGCTGCTGCAGGACATGCGGTCGGTGATGCCGGCCTCGGAGGTGACCTTCATCGGTCCCGACGGCCTGATTAACCAGGCGTTCATCGATGGCGCCGGCGAAGCCGCCCAGGACGCCTACGTGACCTTCGCCGGCCTGCCGCCGAACGCGCTCCAGGGGGCGGGCGCCGAGTGGTACGCCCGGATCAGGGAGCTGCTCGGGCACGAGCCGGACGCTTACGCCGTCTACGCCTATGAGGCGGCAGTGGTCGCGATCCAGGCACTTGATCAGGTCCAGGACAATGATCGCGTCGCCATCCTCGAGGCGATGTTCTCGACCACCAACTTCGCCGGCTTGCTGGGAACCTGGGAGTTCCTGGAGACCGGTGACACCTCACTCACGACCGTCAGTCTCAACCAAATTCAAGACGGCGGGATCGTCTTCCTCGAAGAGATCGCGGCGCCGCCGGTCGCCTAACGCCGGCAAGCCGCATCGCGGCGGACCAGGGTTTCTGGTCCGCCGCTCTTGCCATTTGTCCACTGGCGGTGGAGAAACCCGGGTTCCTCTCAGAGTACGAGCCGGTGGTTCCGTGCCGGCGCGCCGCTGCACCTAACTGTCGGTTTGGGTGGGGACAGGAACAAACGTGGATTTCAACCTCGATCTCTTTCTCCAGATACTCATCATCGGCATCACCTATGGCGCGATGATTGCCCTCATCGCGCTCGGCTACACGCTTGTCTACGGCATTGTCGAGTTGATTAACTTCGCCCACGGCGAAGTATTCATGATGGGGGCCTTCTTCACGATGCAGGTCGTGTTGTGGGTCGGCGTCACCTCGGAGTCGGCCACCGTCGCCGTGGTCGGCGCGCTCGCCCTAGCACTGTTGGCGGCGATGGCGTTTAGTGGCGGCATCAACTATTTCATCGATCGCGTCGCCTATCGTCGGCTGCGCAACGCCCCCCGGCTGGCGCCCCTGATCGCCGCCATCGGCTTTAGCTTCATTCTCCAGAATATCGCCATCTACTGGCGCGGCTCAAACCCGGTGACGCCGGAAGCGGTCATTCCGCTCGAAATCCGAAGCCTCAACATCTTGACCGCCTGGTTTGGCCTCGACACGAACCTCCGGGTCCGGTTGATTGATTTCCTCGTCGTCCTGGTGACGATCCCGATCCTGATCGGCCTGAGCTGGTTCGTCTATCGGACCCGGACCGGGGCGGCGATGCGGGCCACGGCCCAAGACCGCGAGGCGGCGGCCTTGATGGGGATCGACGTCAATCGCACGATCGGGACGGCGTTCCTGATCGGCGGCGCCCTCGCCGGGGCGGCCGGCATGATCGCGGTCTACTACCTCAATAGTGCTCGCTTCCAGATGGGTTTCCAGTACGGGCTCTTCGCCTTCACGGCGGCGGTGCTGGGCGGTATTGGGAATCTGAGCGGTGCGGTGTTGGGCGGCTTCCTGATCGGCATCATCTGGGCGATGAGTGACGGCTTCATCCGCCAGTTCATCCCGGAATGGGGCGCCCAGTGGACTCCGACCGTCATCTTCGGCTTGCTGATCCTGGTGTTGGTCTTCCGGCCGTCCGGATTGCTCGGCGAGCAGGTTCCCGATCGCGCCTAGCCACACCGGGCCGGCCCGGGGCAGGAGATCCGAATGGTTTCGACGCCCGCGGCATCCACGACATGGGAGGACGACGCCGACCAGCGCCAGGCGTGGCGTGAGCGGTTGTGGCTGATCCTCGGCATCATCGCCCTGGCGCTGGTTCCCTTCGTCGATAGTGCCCTCGGCATCAACCGGCTCGGCTCTTGGATCCCCATCTTCGTCTTCATCATCCTGGCAATGGGGCTCAACATCGTTGTCGGCTATGCCGGTCTGCTCGACCTCGGCTATGTCGCGTTCTTCGTTATCGGCGCCTATTCTTGCGCCTTCCTGACCTCTCCCAGCAGCGTCTTCGTCCAGAACGGATGGATCCCGGAGTTCTTCCAGGGGTTCTGGCCGGCGATGGCGGTGGGCTGGGTGCTGGCGGCGGTCTTTGGCGTCTTGATCGGGGCGCCGACCCTTCGCTTGCGCGGCGATTATTTGGCGATCGTCACCCTCGGCTTCGGCGAAATCGTGCCTGATTTCTTTATCAATGCGGCCGCGATCACCGGCGGTCCGAACGGCATCGGCCAAATCGCGCGGCCGCCGTCGATTCCGTTGCCGGGCGGAAACTCAATTAATTTCTCCTCCGGCGATCTCGACAACTGGTATTGGTTGGTGGTGGCGGTCGGGGTACTCTCCCTGTTCATCATCAATCGGGTCTACAAATCACGCCTCGGCCGGGCCTGGCAGGCGGTGCGGGAAGACGAGGTCGCGGCCTCCAGCATGGGGGTCAACCTGGTCCGGACCAAGCTCTGGGCGTTCGCCCTCGGCGCCTCCTTCTCGGGCTTCGCCGGCTCGATCTACGGCGGCTATATCACGGTGGTCTATCCCGACCAGGTCCAATTCTCGACCTCGATCATCATCCTCGCCATGGTGATCCTGGGCGGCCTGGGGAACATTTACGGCGTGATCATCGGCGGCTTCCTGATCCAGTCGTTCGACCGGGTGCTGGCCGATGAGCTGAACGCGCCGCTGCACTGGATCGGGGACCGGCTCAACCTCGATTTCCTGCGTGAGCACGATCTGCAATCGGACCGCTTCTTGATCTTCGGCCTGGCCCTCGTCTTGATGATGGTCCTCCGTCCCGGCGGTTTGTTCCCCAGTCGCCAGCGGGCGGCGGAGATGCGGCCGGAAGATCAGGACATCACCGTTCAGGAGCAACAAGAGATGTACGACGTGCGGCAGGACGACGAGCCCAGCGCGGGAGAGCGGGCATGAGCGCCCGGGCTGATGCGGTCATGCCGACCCCGGTGGCGGAGCTGGTTTTGGTTGCCCGCGGCGTGACGAAGCGGTTTGGCGGCTTGGTCGCGGTCGACAATGTCGACCTGGCGATCCCGCGGGGGGCGATCGCCGGGTTGATCGGTCCCAATGGGGCCGGCAAGACGACCTTCTTCAACATGGTCGCCGGTATCTACAAACCGAGCGCGGGGGACATCATCTTCGGCGGGGAGCCAATCTACGGCGGCCGCGGCATCTTTGGTCAAGAGGCGTTGCGGCCGGACGAGGTGACCGCTCGCGGCATTGCCCGCACGTTCCAGAACATCCGGCTCTTTGCCAACATGTCGGCCCTGGACAATGTGCTGGTCGGCATGCATTCCCGGCTCAAGGCCAATGTGGTGCAGATGGTGCTGCGGACGCCCGGGGTGGTGCGAGAGGAGCACGAGGCGCGGGTCAAAGCGAGGGAGCTGCTTGCCTACGTCGGCCTCGGCGGCCAGGGCGCCGTCACCTCGAAGAACCTGTCCTACGGTGACCAACGGCGGCTCGAGATCGCGCGGGCGCTGGCCAGCCAGCCAACCTTGCTCTTACTGGACGAGCCGACCGCCGGCATGAACCCGCTGGAAACGGCCCGGATGACGAAGTTCATCGATCAGATGCGACGCGACCTCAACTTGACGATCCTGCTGATCGAGCATGACATGAAGGTGGTGATGGGCATTTCCGACCAGGTCGCCGTCCTCGATCACGGCGTCAAGATCGCCGACGGCACCGCCAGCCAGGTCCAGCGCGACCCAGCGGTGATCGAAGCCTACCTGGGCGCCGGCGCGGCGGCGATCGCTTCCCAACCGCCGGAAGGAGTCACCGTGGCGATCGCGGCCGAGGCGGGGGAGCGGCCGTGATGACCGCTCCCCAACCAATGCTCGACCTGCATGACGTCCATACCTACTATGGCCATATCCATGCCTTGAAGGGCGTCTCGATCACCGTCAACCAGGGTGAGATCGTTACCCTGATCGGGTCGAACGGGGCGGGCAAGAGCACGACGCTGAAAACGATCTCCGGGTTGCTCCATCCGCGACGGGGCACCGTCTCCCTCTTCGATCGTCAGATTGGCAACCAGCCGGCGCACAAGGTGGCGGCGATGGGCGTCGCCCATGCCCCGGAAGGGCGCCGCGTCTTTTCCCGGATGACGGTGCGGGAGAACCTCGAAATGGGCGCCTTCACCCTCGGCCGGGTCGATGCCGCCGACATGGAGCGGGTGTTCACGCTCTTCCCCCGCCTCCAAGAACGGGTCAACCAGCAAGCCGGGACGATGTCCGGCGGCGAGCAGCAGATGCTGGCGATCGGGCGCGCCCTGATGGCGAAGCCGACGCTCCTGTTGCTCGACGAGCCGTCGATGGGACTGGCGCCGTTGATGGTCGAAGCCATCTTCGGGGTGATCAAGGACATCAACAAGCTGGGGATGACCGTGCTGCTCGTGGAGCAAAACGCCCTGATGGCGCTGGCCGTCGCCAACCGCGGCTACGTCATCCAGACCGGGCATATCGTCCTGGCCGACAGCGCGGCCGCCCTGCGGCAGAACGAGATGGTGCGCAAAGCGTACCTGGGCGAGGATTGAGGTGGACGCTTAGTCCAGCGCCTCGCGACCCGTTTGCTCAGCAACGACCTCGTTCGTCTCACAATCGACGTTGACGTACCCGGACTTGAAGGGCTCGACCCGGTGCGTTTCCGGGGTGAACTGATGGCGCCAGATGCAGCCGTTGTCGTTGCCGAGCAGGTGAAGTGAGACGGAGGTAACGTCCGAGGTGGTCGTCACCCGGTGGATGTCCGTTTCCGGGAGCAGCTCGTAGAAATCGCCGGGCTTGAGCGCCCGTCGTTCCGCCAGCGCGAGGTCGGCGTGGTCCGGCGCCGACCCGTCGTCCAGGCGAATGAACACTTCTTCATCTTGGTCCCCGCGGTAGAGGCCGACCAATCCCCAGGCGAGGTGATCATGGACGGGGGTGGCGGCGCCGGGCGGGACCACGAGGGCCGTCAGAGCCAAGCCGCCATCCCCCGCCCGGTAGAGTAGCCAGGTGCCGATCCCGGAGCCCATGCCGCTCTTGGCGACTGGTTGCTGGTAGATGGCGGGTAGCCAGTCGTCGGCGGCTAAAAGCTCGGCAAATCGCGGTCGAATGGCGCCGATCGTGGCCGTGGCGCCGGCGCTGGATGTGCGGATGGTGTTGACCTCGTCGATGAAGCGACGGAACCGTGGAT
>JACCYK010000126.1 GCA_013696525.1 Chloroflexia bacterium | reverse complement strand
GGCGCGGTCGCCCAGGAAGGCGTAGAGGACGATCTGGGGCAGGCTGCCGATGCCGGTGGCGAGCAGGAAGGGGCCGATCCCGATCCTGGTCAGGCCGGAGGCGTAGGAGACCGCGTCGAAGCCCGGACCGGGGATCATCCGCAGGCCGATAATGCCAAGCATGCCCCACCGCTCGAACCAGCGATCGGCAATGGTCAGCGCGTGCTTGCTGACGAGACGCTCAACCAGCGTCCTGCCGACCGTGCGCGCCAGGCCGAAGCAGACGAGCGAGGCCAGGAGTTGCCCCAGGAGGCTGATCAGCGCCCCGTTGATCGTGCCGAAGGCGAGGCCGTTGGCGAACATGATGAGCGAGGCGGGGATGGGAGCGACCAGCGCTTGCAGGACCATCAACAGCAGGGAGACAACCGGCGCCCAGATGCCGTGGCCGAGGATGTAGTCGCGGATGCCGGCGATGTTGCCGGCGACCATCAGGGAGACGACGGCGTTGACCTCGGCCCGGACCCCGCCGGCGAGGAGATAGAGTAGGCCGAGCGCCGCGAGCAGCGCGATCGTCAGCGTCAATGAGAGGTAGCGGAGCGGCCAGGGAGGAGAAACGGGCGTCATCCGAACACCTCGGCAGCGATGCTGGCCTGCTGACAGGACAGGGTTGGCAGCCGTCGCGGACATTCCGCGACGGCGGTAGAGCGCGCTACGTCGTTATCGAATCGTACTGGCCGCATCGGACGGCGGTCCAGGTGTACGGCCGGCCGATCCCGCGGCTCGTTTCTGACGCCAGGCCTTGAGCAAGGCGACGCCGCCGACCACGACCGCGACCACGACCGTCAGCCCAAGCAGCCACCAGACATACTCGGTCGCGTTCTCACCGAGGAATGAATAGAGCAGCAACTGCGGCCCGCTTCCCGCCAGCGTCACCACCATGAACGCCCGGAAGGTCATCTTGGTCAGACCGGCGGCATAGGAAATGGCGTCGAAGCCGATGCCGGGGACGAGCCGGGTGACGAACAAACCGATCAAGCCCCAACGGGCAAACCAGCCATCGGCCGATTCCAGCCCGAACTTGCCGATCAGGGCCTGCACGACGTTGCGGCCCAGGGCGCGGCCGATGCCGAAGCAGATGGCGGCGGCCAGGGTCTGCGAGAAGAGGCTCAGCAACCAGCCGGGGATCGTGCCGAAGGCCATCCCGTTGGCGAAGACCACCAGAAAGGCCGGGATCGGGGCGATGATCGACTGCAAGACCATCAGCCCGACCGAGATCACGGGAGCCCAAACCCCGAACGACAGGATGTAGTCGCGTAGGGCATCGACGTCGTTGCGGGCGGCGATGCCGCCGAGCCGTTCCAGCTCGGCCCGGACCGCCGGGATCGTGAAATAGGCGATGACACCGGCCGCCAGGAGGAGCAGGATGACGGCGATCTGGGCCCGTCGCACGAACTGCTCGGTGAGTTGGAAGCGCCGGCGGTCGGTTGGCTCGGTCATCGTGATATCCAACATCGAAGGTCTCACAGCTCCACCGGTCTCCCGGACGTCGTGCCGCCGCAAGCGTAGCGCGATCGCGGCCGCGGCGTGTGAACGAAACGGATCGCTCGCCGGCAATGATCGTTGGTCGAGCGCCGCGGCGGCATGCGGGCCGTCCCCCAATCGTGACCTGGAGATAGCCCTCCCGGATCGGGCTACTCGACCTCCCGGAGGAGCTTTTCTATCGCCGCCACCCGCGTGCTGATCGCCGTCAGCTCGGGGGTGATGCGGGCCGTGTCGGCGGCGATGGTCTCTTGGGCGGCGGTGGCGCGTTCAGCCAGCTCGCGAAATGCTTGATCCCGCGCGATGGCCGCTTGCGTCGTCATCCGGGTCTGCATCGTCTTGAAAACCTGCCAAAGGACGATAGCCGCCAGGACCAGGATCAGGAAAATGCCGGTGACGCCCATGACGACCGTGCCCCACTCCAAGGCACCGGGCCCCGGACCGGTCTGCACGGCAATCATGCCCGGCAACAAATTCCACGCGTTCGTCATTTAACCCTCCTGCGCGATGTCATCATGGGCGAGCCGCTCTCGATCATGGCTCGGTGTCCGGTCCGCTAGGCGCGATCAAGGTCCGCGCTGCTTCGGCAATGATGCCGGGGGTGAGCTGGATCGCGAACGGCGTCACGGCAAAGAATTTCATGGCTTTTCCATCCACCGAAAGCTCGAGCGTGCCGGCCACCAAGCCGGCCGCTTCGAGCCGCTGCAAGTGCATATGAAGCAGGGGCCGGCTCATGCCGATGTCGCGGGCCAGTTGGCTCACGTAGTTCCGGCCGCCCGCCAGGGAGGCGATGATGCGGAGCCGGTGTGGATTGGCCAGTGCGGCGAGCGCCCGCACAAGGGCATCGCCGGAAATCGTCTGCTCGTCGATGTCACCCACCTCCTTCATATGTCAATAATATATTACATATGAAAGTAGCGGTTGTCAATGTGGGGCGATCTCTGGCTCCAGCCTTGAGTTGTGAAGGCCGCCGGGGCCACTCGGTCCCCGGC
>JACCYK010000124.1 GCA_013696525.1 Chloroflexia bacterium | reverse complement strand
GTCCGCTCCACCACCCAGCGCCGGGGCAGCACCTGGAACCCAGCGGGCACCGGGGGCGGGTCCACCCCGGCCGGATACCACCCCCAGCGGCGCGGCTTGCGCACCACCTCCACCGTCCAGCCCAACGTCTCCCCGATCCAGGTGACGCAGTTGCCCTGGTAGCCGGCATCCACCCACAGATGGACCAGGCGCGGGAACTGCGCCGGGACGGCACCGAGGAGGCGGCGGGCGCCATCTCGATCCGCGATATCGGCGGCGTGGACCACGGCTTTGAGCACCAAGCCGTTCGTGTCGACCAGAATATGGCGCTTGCGACCGCTTATTTTCTTGCCCCCGTCGTAGCCGCGGACCCCCCTTTTTCGGTGGTCCGCACGCTCTGGCTGTCGATGATGGCGGCACTGGGCTGGGGAGCACGCCCCAGCTTGATCCGCAGCCGCTCCCGCAGCACCGTGTTGACGTGCTCCCAGGTGCCGTCATCGCGCCACTGCCGGAAATAGTCGTAGACCGTCTGCCAGGGTGGGTACTCGTGCGGGAGCGAGCGCCAGCTGATGCCGCCCCGCAGCACGTAGAGCAGGGCATCGACGATCTCGCGGCGGGGATGCGTCCGGGGCCGGCCACCCGGCTTCACCGCCGGCACCAATGGTTCCAGGATCGCCCACTGCTGGTCAGTCAGGTCGGTGGGGTAGCGACGACGGGGCATGGCGCGGCTCCTTTCCAGTCGTTACACTGGCGGTATTCTCCCCAGTCTACTCCCTTTCCAGACACCCTTTAGTGGCCATCCGCGAATTCGCGTTCGGCCGAAGGGAGGCTCTCAGTGGCCTTTGCCAGATAGATAGTTATGTCAGAGTCCATAGCAGTCACTAGAGCAGTTGGGGTAAGCACCGGAAGAAGCGAGACTCGCCCCGTGGTGGCTCTTGGAGTATTTGGTCGGTAGGAGGAACCTTGTGAAACGAATGCAGACTCTGTCTCGACGAGTCTCATAGAAGCAATGGGCACCCCGATTAGCGGGCCACCACCGAAGAGCCCTAAAGCGCGTCCCGTCGTGGATTAGACTGTCTCCTCACAATACGTCCTGGCCGCGGCCTATCGAAGTCAACGAGGAGAAGCGCCGCATGCAGCTCGATCATTTTGTCCCCTATCTGCTCGTCGATGATGTTGCCGCGGCAAGTCAATTTTATGTCGACTACCTCGATTTTCAGCCGACGCTTGCCTTGGACTGGTTCGTGAGCCTGGAGCACCGCGACCGACCGGAGTTTAAGCTCGATTTCCTCCAGCGCGACCACGAGAGCGTGCCGGAGGCGATTCGGCTGCGACCGGCAGGCGTCGTCCTCGCCTTCGTCGTGCCCGATGTCGACCGCGAGCATGCACGGCTGCAGGCGGCGAGTCTAGAGATCGCCCTGCCGCTGCGCGACGAACCGGGGGGCCAGCGCCGCTTCGGCGTCCTCGACCCCGCCGGCGTGATGGTGGAGCTGCTTCAGATCACCGGGGCACCGACCCCGGAGTTCCTGGCCCAAAATCCGCGGGCGGCCACATAGTTCGCCGGCGAAGTGATCCTAACTTTTGGATGGATCGGATGCACATCGTCAGGGAACGGGAGAGCGTCACCTGACACGTCAGCATCTTCCTCCGCGTGGCGAATTGATCTATGTGATACTGTTGGCTCACGCGGGCAGCGGATACTCTCAATCAATGTTGGCCACGTCGTACGCTCGGCGCGACAATGTGCCAGCTCTTGAGGTTCCCGGCGCCCGTACCACGAGTACGCAAGGACACGGGAGGTCTGATTCGATGATGACCATGACGACCCTTGGCCGGCTCCTCATTGTGACACTCGTCGCTTTGAGCGCGATCCCGCTTGGGTTCGCCACTGGGCGTGCCCAGGATGTCCCAGAGACGATCAAGATCGGCGTCACCTCGCCCCTCAGCGGGTCCGCCGCGCAGTCGGGCGTTGGCTTGCAGCAGGGGATGCAGATCGCCGAAACGGAGTGGAACGACAAGGGCGGGGTCAAGCTTGGCGACACCTCGGTCCCGGTCGAGTTTCTGTTCGAAGATTCGCAGCAGAAACCGGAGGTCGGCGTCAGCGCGGCCCAAAAACTCGTCACCAGCGACGGCGTCCACCTGCTCATCGGCGACGCCTTTGCCAGTTCGGTGACGATGGCCATTATGGAGATGGCGCCGGTTTTCAACATCCCGATCCTCAGCGCCGAACCGGTCAGTGAGGAGATCTCGAAAAAGGTCCGCGACGACCCGGAGAAGTATGCGCTCTATTG
>JACCYK010000108.1 GCA_013696525.1 Chloroflexia bacterium | reverse complement strand
TGACTGCACAAACCCGGCTGAAGCCGGCTGACGGTCAAATTCAGCTCGGGGCCATTTATTCCCGAGCTTGGCGGCCGACGCGCACGGTCGCGATCGCATGTGGTCTCATGAATAATCCGGGCTAACCGCCTGATGGCGGCGTCTATCCTGGCGGACGGGGCCTTTCTCGCCGACGACGCGGAATCGACGCACCTCCGGCTCTTCATCGCCCACCTGGTCTCGTTGCTCGCGATCACGTTGTTGCCACCCCGGCGGAACGATCCACTGACCCGCGACGTTCGCCCTTGACCATGGTTATGGCGCCAGGGCGGCGGCCAGCAGGTCGCGCCCGATCTCCATGGTGCCGGCCATGCCGGCGCCGCCGTGCTCGAGCACGACCGACACCGCGTACCTTGGCGACGGGTCGCCGGCGAAGCCGATGAACCAGGCGTGGGGTTCTTGGCCGTCGCCCAGCTCGGCGGTACCGGTCTTGCCGCCGACGGTGACGCCGGGGATAGCCGCCGCGCCGGCCAGGCCCTGCTCGACGGTGCTGACCATCATCGCCGCCACCTGCCCGGCGACCCCCGGCGCGACCGCCTGCCGCCAGACCGCCGGCCCCGTCCGCGAGACAACCTCGCCCTCCGGCGCGGTGATTTCCGCCACCAGGTAGGGCCGCATGATCGCCCCCTGGTTGGCGATGCCGGCGGCGGTCATCGCCATCAAGAGCGGGGTTGCCTGCAGCTCACCCTGGCCGAAGCCGGTATCGGCCACCGCCGGCAGCGATTCGAGGAAGGCGGGGCTGGACGCAACGTGGCTGACCGCCACCGGCAGGTCGAAGGGGACCGGTTGCTCGAAGCCGAACGCCCCGGCGTAGTCCCACAGCAGCGTGGGGCCAAGCTGCAACCCGATCTGAGCGAAGACGACATTGAGTGACCATTCGACCCCTTCCCGCAGGGTCCAGCGGTCGCGGCTGGGATCGGGCCGGTTGCGCTCCTCGATCAGCCGGCCATCGACATTGAGCATGCCGTCGTCGTCATAGACCGTGTCGGGGATGGCGTAGCCGGCGTCGATGACGGCGGCGGCGGTGATCACCTTGAAGGTGGAGCCGGGCGTGTACAGCCCTTGGCTGGCCCGCGGCACGAGCGGCGCCGCCGGGTCCGCCACCAGAATCTCCCAGGCGGCGACGGCGGCATCCCGCTCGGTGACGGAAGCGGTGAAGAGGGCGTTCGGGTCGTAGCCGGGCTGGCTGGCCAGCGCCAGCACGGCGCCGGTCTCGACCTCGATCAGGACCACCGCGCCAGCACGACCCGCCAGCCGCTCGTGGGCCAGGCGCTGGAGGGTGCCGTCGAGCGTCAGACGCAGGTCAAGCCCCGCCGCCGGCCGGCCGAGCAGGGCGTTGATCTCCCGCTCGATCGCGTTAGCGCCGTCCTGGCCCGCCAAGACGTGGTCGTAGGTCGCCTCAAGCCCAGCCTTGCCGTACAGCAGGGGCGAGAAGTAGCCGACCACATGCGCCACCGACGGGTCCGGGTAGACGCGGCGGGCGGTGTTCCCGTCGAACACCGTATCGGCCAGGATCGCACCATTGGCGTCGAATATCCGGCCGCGGCGGATGGCGAGATCGGCGACCTGGAGCCGGGGGTTGGCGATCACCTCGCCGGTGGCGGGATCGGTGCCGACCCGGTTCGCGATCGCCTCGCTCTGGACCACCTGGATCCGCAGGAGCTGGATGCCGAGGATGATGAAGATGGTCGTCAGCAAGATGCCGGTGCGGACCGTGGTCCGGGCAAAGGTGGGCAGGTCGGCCGGCAGCGCCGGCCAGAGCGCGACCAGCAGCAAGAGCCAGGCGGCGCCGAGGAGGGCCAGCCAATAGGCGTCGCTCATCCGGTCGCCGGCGATCAGCCCGGCCGCGATCAGGATCGCGAACAGGAATGTGGCCAGCCGGCGCAGGAACGTCATCGCGTAGTTGTCGTCCGTTCTGGTTCCCACGCGCGTTCTCCGCTGCCGATCAGTTACAGAGCTTTCCGCCTTCGGAGCGTCGTCCGCCGGAAATGGTACGCACATTTTCACGTTTGACATCGGCCGACGCGTCAGCAGTGTGGTACGCTACAATGTACGACGAGCTACACTCGGTTGGCCTGGAAGCATTCGGTGCCCGAGGAATTCCAGTTGAAGCGGCTGACGTCGCGATGCGCCGGACTGGCCCCGGGTCCAGGCATGGCGGCTCTGTCCTCGTCGGTGAGCTCGACCGTGGCGCCGCTGGGTGCTTATGTGGAAATCGCACCATTTACGTGGCGCCTTGTCCGGACTGACGACGGCTGATTCAATCAAACGGGGAGTCCACGCTTGGGGCACGGCTGGTTCGCTTGCAGCCGGAGTGAAGCTGTTGGCCACGGTTGCTCTAACCTAGGACTCACTGGAAACCACGTCGATCGTGGCAGTCGGGCTTCGCCCCGCGGTCCATTGGTGGTACGTGTCGTGCTGTCACGTTTGACACAGCCTTCCGCCGTGCGAGAAGACCGTGAGGTGACCCGTGCGACCAACCGATACGACCTTTCGGTCCGTGCTACCGACCCTGGTGGCCGACGCCTTTAGCGAGCTGCCCGAGGTCGTCGCCGTCGTGATGGCTGGCTCCCAGGAAGCCGGCGCGATGGATGGCCATTCCGACATCGACCTCTATGTCTATAGCGCGACGCCGGTTGACCTCGCGAAACGGTCCGCCATTGCCGCCCGGTTCGCCACGCGGCGTGAGGTCGGCAACGATTTCTGGGAGCCGGGCGACGAGTGGGTCCACGACCTGACCGGCAGCGTGGTCGATCTCATGTATCGGAGCCCGGCCTGGATCGAACAGGAGCTAGACCGGGTGCTGGTCCGGCATGAGGCCGCGATCGGCAACTCGACCTGCCTCTGGCACAACGTGCTGCACTCGGTCGCCCTCTTCGATCGCGGCGGGTGGTACCGGCGGCTGCAAGCGGCGGCCAGCGTCCCCTATCCCGAGCCGTTGCGGCGCGCCATCATCGCCAAGAATCACCCGATCCTGCGGCACACCCTCTCCTCGTATCTCCACCAGATCGAGCTGGCCGTGCGCCGGGAGGACCGGGTCAGCCTGCAGCACCGGGTCACCGCGCTGCTCGCCAGCTATTTCGATGTGCTGTTCGCGCTCAACCGGTTGCCCCATCCCGGCGAGAAGCGGCTCCTGGAGTTCGCGACGACCCACTGCGCCATCGCGCCCCGCGACCTCAAGCGCCGGGTCCACGACCTGCTGGCGGCGGCGCCGACGCCGGCGGTCATCCGGCACATCGGCCCGCTGGTGGACGACCTCGATCGCCTGGTCGCCGCCGAGCAAGCGCCGCCGCCGCCTGAGCCCGAGCTCCGACGCCCGGCGGTGGCCGACCTCGGCCGCGCCTGGCGGGATTGGGCCCCGAGCCAGCCCGATCAGATAGCGCTGCCGTATAGCTGAAATGGGCTTCGTAGGACTAGTGCATATCGGACCGCGTCGGCCACGGCGCTGGACTTTCAGTGGCCCAGTGGGCACCCCCGCGCCGCCGCCAGCAAAGTTCGGATACTCGAGGCCTTCAACCGAATCTCGTACGAGGACCCAATGGGTCTCCGTGGTAGTGCTGGAGCCGAACACTTGCGGGGATCGTTCGCCGCGATCGCGATGCCTCACGATGCAACCGATTCGTTCCCGCGCGATTGACCACGGTGTTCCAATCGCTGAATTGGCCGCGCTCCGAATCCGCGCCCGAGCCGTCTGACTCTTGCCCGGTCCGGGTGGTTCCCGCCGGGTCTCGGCTACACTGCTCGCGGCAAGCATTCGACCCGACAGCCGGAGGTTCGTCTAGCGTGGAAACGTCCGTTATCACCACTCCCGAGACCGCGATCGCGGTGCAGCCAGCCGACGCGGTCGATTTGCATCTGCATACCCTGGCCAGCGATGGCGCCTGGACGCCGGCGGCGCTGGTCGATCAGCTCGTGGCGGAAGGGATCCGGGTGGCCGCCGTCTGCGATCACGATACCCAGCGCTCGGTGCTGGAGACGATGCGGCGGGCCGAGCGGCGCGGCATCCACATCATCCCCGGCGTCGAGATCACGACCAACTGGCGCGACCGGCAGTGGCACCTGCTGGTCTATGGTATCCGGCCCGACCGGGCGGACGAGGCGGCGGCGCCATTCCGGGCGGTGCTGGCGGAGCTGGACGCGAGGCTGGCCTGGCTGGGCGAGGATGCCCGGCAACGCTTCGAGCGCTCTGGCCGCAAGCTGACATCGCTGGAGGAAATTGTCGGCGGCCGCCCGCTCTGGCCGTACCATGTCTTGCGGGCCGCGATCCGGGAAGGGCATGCCGCGAACCTGAAGACCGCCGCCGAGCTGACCCGGCAGCTCGGCGGCGGCTTCAACGCCGACCTGCCGCTGGCACGGGTGGTGGAGGCGGCGCACCAGGCGGGGGGGCTGTGCGTCGTTGCCCACCCCGGCCGGGGCGACACGGTCGGGGTGATGACCGAGGCCGACCTGGAGGCGATGCTGGCGGCGGGGATCGCGATCGACGGCCTAGAAGGGCACTATCGGTCCTACACCGATCAACAGACGGCGGAGTATCGCGAGATGGCGGTCCGGCATGGCCTGCTGATCTCCTGCGGCTCCGATTCGCACGCCGCCAAGCAGCCGGTCGATCCGAAACCCTGGCGCGCCATCTGGTGCGCCGATTTGCTCCGGCGCCTCGGGCTCGAGGTGGCGCCGTTGCCGGACGGCGAGCCGGTCTGGGAGGCGGGCATGCCGCTGGCGACGAAGCCGGAGCCGCCGCCCGACGCCGGGAGCGAGGCCGGCGTCGCGACCAACGGGGCCGAACCCGCCGCCACCGAGCGACACACGTATTATTAGCCGGGTCGCCGCGCGGGGTCCGTCGCCCGGTCGGTTTACGGAATGATCGGGCTGTCGCTGGGCTGACGCTTGCTCGTCAACCAATACGCGAAAAGGAGAAACGGCGCACCATGGGAGTCACGTTGCGAACGTTTGTCGGGGGCGAATTGGAGACCAATGCCTATCTGGTCGTCGATGACGCGACCGGTGAGGCGATCCTGATCGACGCACCCGATGGCATTACCGAAGACGTGGTCGCGACCGCCAGGGAGGAGGGCTGGACGATCACGCGGATCGTGCTCACCCACGCCCATTGGGACCACATCGTCGATGCGGCCGCCCTCAAAGCGGCGACCGGCGTCCCGCTGCTGGCCCACCCCTTGACCGCCGAGCGCCTGGCGAGCCCCGATGCGTTCGCCGGCGGCTATGTGCCGGCGAAGATCGCCCCGGTGACCCCGGACGGGTTCCTGAACGATGGCGATAACGTTACGGTCGGATCGTATACCTTTGCTGTTATGCACCTCCCCGGTCACGACCCGGCGCACATCGTCCTGATCAACGAACCGGAGCGGCTCCTGTTCGGCGGCGACGTCGTCTTCCCTGGCGGCCATGGCAACACCGCGATCCCGGGGGCGGACCAGGCGGTGATGAACCAGAGCCTGCGGCGGCTCGCCGCGCTGCCGCCCGATCTGGTGGTCTACCCCGGCCATGGCGAGCCAACCACGCTGGGGGCGGAAGCGGGGTGGCTGCGGTCGGCGTAGGGTGGTGCCGGACAATCTGCTGGGCAACCGGCGCCTTAGGGTTTGACCGGGCGGTCGATGAGGGGTGCCAGCCGCGCCGCCAGCTCCGGCCGCGACAGGCCGCCGATCAAGACGCGTTTGTGGCGGCTTGACTCGCCCGACAGGAGGCGGAGGCTGCCCCGTGGCCGGTCCAAGGCGTCCGCCAAGTAGCGCGGCAGGGCCGCGTTGGCGGCGCCGTCCACCGGGGCCGCCGCCACTCGAATCCGGACCGCGCCGGCCGCGATCCGGTCGATCCCGGTCTTGCCCGAGCGCGGCACCGCGACGACGGCGAGCACGGTCCCGTCCTGATGATCGGTCATAGTGCCGTTGACCACGGGGAACTCCTCGATGCGGCGGCGGGGCGGCTCGATGACGCCGCTGAAGCAACGATCGGCTACGGTGGGCGCGTGGTATACTCCGGGCGGTGTCGGTTGCAACCTGGTGCAATTTCACTCTGCCCGTCACCGGGGCGAGCTCTGCCTAACATGTGAGCGACGTCACATGTTCCGTGGTTGACCTACCTCGCTGACAATTTACGCGGAGGTACACCGGGTGTGATTCGCCCTCTTTCGACACTCTTCGGATTCTTCAGTCGTGATCTTGGGATCGACCTCGGCACCGCCAACACCCTCGTCTACGTGCGCGGCAAAGGGATCGTCATCTCGGAACCGAGCGTCGTCGCCATCGACACCCGGACCCGGCGCGCCTTTGGGGTCGGGATCGAGGCGAAGGCAATGGTCGGCAAGACGCCGGAAAGCATCATCGCCGTGCGCCCCCTCAAAGATGGGGTGATCGCCGATTTCGACACCGTCGAGATGATGCTGCACTACTTCATCCGCAAAGTCCACATGCAACGCCTGATGGCACCCCACCCGCGGGTCGTGATCGGCATCCCCTCCGGCGTCACCGAGGTTGAGAAGCGGGCCGCTAAGGATGCGGCGCTCTCGGCCGGGGCGCGCGAAGCCTATACCATCGAAGAACCGATGGCGGCGGCGATCGGGGCGGGCCTGCCGATCAACGAGCCGGTCGGCAGCATGATCGTCGACATTGGCGGCGGCACGACCGAGGTGGCGGTGATCAGCCTCGGCGGCATCGTCGTCAACCACTCGATCCGGGTGGCCGGGGACGAGATCGACGACGCCATCATCCAATATGCCCGGCGCGATCACAACTTGGTGATCGGGGAGCGCACCGCCGAGAACGCCAAGATCGCGGCCGGCTCCGCCTACCCCTTGGAAGAAGAGCTGCGCGTCACCCTGCGTGGGCGAGATTTGCTGACCGGGTTGCCGAAATCGGTGGAGGTTAGCTCGGTCGAGTTGCGCGACGCGATCGCCCAGCCGGTGAACACGATTGTCGAGCTGGTGAAGACCTCCATCGAGGAGACGCCGCCGGAGCTGGTGGCCGACATCATGGAGCAGGGGATCACCCTGGCCGGCGGCGGCGCCCTCTTGATGGGCCTGGACCGGCGGTTGCAGATGGAACTGAAGATGCCGGTGTACATCGCGGACGACCCGTTGACCTGCGTTGCCCGCGGCACCGGCCGGGTGGCGGAAGCGCTCCACCTCTACGAGCGCGCCCTCGCCTCCGGCTCCGAGCTGCGCCGCTCCGGCTAGGGCGTCATTCCGAACAAGACGGCGACATGAATAGCGGCTGGACCCAATCTCGGGCCCGGCCGCTTGCGTTGTACGGGAGTTAAATCAGTCGGTGTAGGCGATGCGGTAGATGACGCCGTTGGTATCGTCGGAGACGAGCAACGCGCCGTTGTCGGTCACGGTCAGGCCGGCGATCCGGCCGAACTGGGCGGCGCCGTCATCAACCAACCAGCCGGTGACGAAGCCATCAATCGCGACCGGCGTGCCATCCTCGAAATCGATGTGGACGACTTTGAAGCCGGTCGGCAGCGAGCGGTTCCAGGAGCCGCGCATGGCGACCAAGGCATCGCCCTGAAGCTCATCCGGGAACTGATCGCCCTCGTAGAAGACCATCGCGATGGGCGCGCTATGCGCCTGATAGGTCAGGACCGGGGCCACGGTGTTGGCGCAGTATTGCTCCGGGGTGGCGCCGACGGGCGTCCGCGAGAGGAACCGATCGACCGCTTGGTCGCCGAAGCAATAGGGCCACCCGTAGTTGCCGCCCTCGACCAGACGGTGCAGCTCTTCGGGCGGCTGGTCGTCGCCGCGGCCGTCGCTGCCGTGATCCATACCCCAGAGCTCGCCCGTCTCCGGGTGCCAGCCGAAGCCGAGCGTGTTGCGCGGGCCGGAGGCGAAGATCTCGCGCTCGCCGCCGTCCAGGCTGGTTCGTAGGATCGTGGCGTGTTCGAGGTCGGTTTCGGCGCAGGCGTTGCAGCTACTGCCGATCGAGATATAGAGCATGTCGTCCGGGCCGATCCCGATCGTCCGGCGTCCATGCTGGGCGCCGTCGGGGAGGTCGTCGACGATGGCCTCGGGCTCACCGAAGGTGCCATCGTCGAGCACGTCGGCCACCCAGACTTCGTGCTCGCCCGCCAGGTAGACGCGGCCCTCATGGAGCAGGATGCCATGGACGACGTGGAGGT
>JACCYK010000565.1 GCA_013696525.1 Chloroflexia bacterium | reverse complement strand
CCCGCGCCGCGTCCCTTCCGGCCGGCGCGGGCGGGCGCGGGAACGGTAGAGCCGGGTGCGGGCGATGGTTTCCCACGTCAAGTGAGCGCATGACCCCTTAACAACACGAACCCGGCCAGAGTGGCCGGGTCGTGCGGGGTAGGATCGGGGAGTGCGTCGTCGGGGCTCCCCGTGGTGGTCCGGGTTGCCCCGGAATCCGCCCTAGCTGACGAAGGCGATGTTGTAGTCGCCGCCGGAGGCATCGGCGATCGCCGTGCCACCGTCCGCCGAGATGTCCAGCGAGGTCGAGTTGGCGACGGCGCCGCCATCGACCGCGACGCCACCGTAGGTGTCGCCAACGCCGATCGCGTTACCGGCGTTCCCGCCGCTGTTCACATCGCCGACCGCGACCGCGCCGCCGTTGGCGGAGGCGGTGGCGGTGCCGCCGTTACCGGCCGCTGCCGTGTCGTCATCGGACACGTCATCGCTGCCGAAGAAAATATCCCGAAGATCCGCAATGCTCTGCATGACTTGAAGCCCTCCCAGTTGATTCCCCGGACACACAAATGTCCAGGACACTATCGTTCACGCCAAATGGCGCGACGACCCCCACTGCACCGTACCATCCGGAGCTACCCGCGTCAACCCCACGGGTGGTTGTCGCGGGTCGCGGGAGCAACGTGTCGCACGTTGCAGGACTCAATAATACAATAGTTCTCGGCGTTATGCTTGTCCTTGGCGCGTCCCAACCCCACTGATCGCTCATTCAGCAAAGGAGATTGGTAGTCAAGCGATCATTCACCCTCGTTGGCGACGAGCGGCTCGCCGCTCCCACGGTCAGGAAGGGAACGAATCTCGGGCACGCGCCGGCGCCGGCTTCTCCTCCGAACCGGCCATCCCCGCGCCAGCGCCAGCGCCAGCAGTCCGCGACGAGCTGGCCGAGGCCGTGGCCTCAGGGATCATCCTCGCCATAGTAGCGGGGCGGGCGGGCGACCAGGCGTCCCTCGCTAGGCACGATCTCGAGAATAACCTCCGGCACGTTTGGCAGAAGCAGATCGACGCCGCCCGCCGGTGGCGTGATGACAAGCACGTCGTTGGCACCGGTTTCGAGGAGATCGGTAACGTCGCCCAGCGCCGCCCCTGCTTCGTCGACGACGTTGAGGCCGATGAGCTGGTAGAGGAAGAACTCGCCGGCGGTGGGCGGCCTAGCATCACTACCGGCGATCCGCACCACGCGCCCGGTGAGCGCCCGGGCCGCCTCGGGGGTGGTGACGCCGTGAAGCTGGATGAGCGCCTCGCCGCCGTGGAGCCGGAACTCCGTCACCCGGCGGGCCCGCGGCTCCCCATCCAGGTAGACGCGGGTGATGGTTTGCGCATGCTCGGGATCGTCGCTGGTGAGGTGGAGCCGCAACGCGCCATTCACCCCATGCGGGGCGCCGAGCGTGCCAATCGCGAGCCGGACCTGGTCAAGGGGCGTCGTCGGATCGGGACCGGCCGTCTCCGCCAATCGTGGCCGGGCCGCCGGCCGGCGGCGGGCCGGGCGGCTTGGCCATGCCCCGTGGGGCGGCTCAGCCTTCAATGTCGAGCGTGGCGCGGACGTGATGCCGCGAGCCGGCGATCATCAGTGCCGTGCGCATCGCCCGCGCGATGCGGCCCTGGCGCCCGATCACCTTCCCCAGCTCGGTTTCCGGCACGCGCAGGCTCAAGTGAACGTTCTGGCCCCGGCGCTCGGCGTCGACCCGCACCGTATCGGGCTCGTCCACGAGGTTGGCTGCCAGGTAGGAGACAAGCCCGGATAGCCGCTCGACCGGGTCGGCGTCAGACGAGGCCACCTGCTCGTCAATTTCAGGCGTGAGATCCGGGTCGGCGTCGGTCATCCTTCATGCTCCACAACCGGGTCAGCAACATGGGTGTCAATCACCGGATCGATTGAAACTGCCAGCGCGACCTGACCGCGTCTGCCGGCGACGGTTCAGGCCGGTGCGGCGGCCTCACCGCCGCGGTCTTTGCGCGCGGCGGCCGGCAATACGCCTTCTCGCTGAAAGATGTGGCGGACCGTGTCCGTCGGCTGGGCGCCGACGCTCAGCCAATGCTTGATCCGCTCCGTGTTCAGGTTGATAGTGGCGGGGTTGGTGATCGGATCGTAGGTCCCCACGATCTCGATGAATCGACCATCCCGCGGCGACCGGCTGTCCGCCGCGACAATGCGGTAACTGGGTCGTTTCTTGGCTCCCATGCGTCGCAAGCGAAGCTTAATCACGCGCCTGTACTCCCTACTGCTGATCGTTGTTGCTTAACGCATTCCATACAAACGTAGCCGCCGGCCGCCGCGGGTCAACCGGATGTCAGGTGCCGCCGCGCCGCCGCGCTCCACCCGTCAGGGATCACCCAAGACACGGCCTGCCCACCGAGCGGCTCGGTACGGCGGGGCGAGTATAGCCCCGCCGGCTCCCCCCCGTCAACGGCAGGGCGACACGCCCTGGCACCGGCTGGCCGCGGTTGCCATCTGGCCGGGGATACCAGCTCGCGCTGCCGGCGTCTTGCCGTGCGGCGGCGGGTTGGTTTAACTTATTGACCCAGCGTGGTCAGGCGCGAGGAGGCCGGATCGCGAGGTTGCAGCGCGGTCGCGCCGCAGGCCATGACCATGACGTGCGTCAGCCGCGGGGAGAAGCCAAACCGGGCGGCCCGGCGGACGATTCGTCGCGGCCCGTGTCGCTGGACAAGCGCTTCGGCGATCAAGCGGCTCGGCCGGGGGGCGGGGTCCTCAATGGTCATCGCGGGGCGCATGGTTCCACGATCCCCTTCCACAAAAAGACGAGCCGGCCGCGGTTGCCGCCCCGCCCCGCCACGTCACTCGGGACGCCCCACCGACGCCTCTCTCGTTTCGATCCTAGCGGACAATCCGCGCTTTGGCAACACCTTGACACGCCGGAAAACTGACGAATTGGGCTGAATGGACGCGATAAGGAGGGCGACCGTGTGGCAACGTGCGCCTTGACGACGCTTACGGCACGATCGTAGAGCTGACCCTGACGCTCGCGGCGCCGAGCGACCTTGCGGCCAAGTTGAGCGTCCGGTTCCCGCGCCGGTCCCTCGTCGATGTGTCGATCAAACCGCGGCATGAGGTCTGGACCGTCGACTATCACATCGGAGGCAAGGAGAACGAGATGCTGGCCGGGGCTAGGAGCGGCGGTTCGTGGCTCCGCCTGCCGCCACGGCGTCCGCTGCCGGCGCTTCCGTCGTCTCGGCCTCCACGGTGGAGTGACCAAACTCGGCCGCCAGCACCGCGAGCACGATCTCCGGGTGCCGGTCGATGATCCGCAGTAGCGTCTTGGCGGTGCCGTCCGGCTCCCGCCGCCGCTGCTCCCAATCCCGCAGCGTGCCGAGCGGAATCCGGTAGCGATCGGAGAACTGCTCCTGGGTCAGCCCTTGCCGTTGCCGCAGCTCCGGCACGTTCACCCACCGCCGCATGAACTTGAGCTCCTCTTCGGTCAGTGGCGGGTTGTCGGGATCGGAGAGCGCATTGGC
>JACCYK010000085.1 GCA_013696525.1 Chloroflexia bacterium | reverse complement strand
CGGCAACGGCGGGGGCTGCCGAATGATGGCGCAACGGGCAGAATCGGCCACGGCGCGGGCGACCGCGGGCGCCTACGAACGGCTGCGGATCCTCACCCAGAACCGCACGATCGCGATGGTTGGGCTGTCGGCCGATCCGATGCGGCCCAGCCACTTCGCGGCGATTTACATGCAGTCGCATGGCTACAAGCTGATTCCGGTAAACCCACGCGCGGTTGACGAGACGATCCTGGGTGAAGTTGTCTACCCCTCGTTGCAGGACATTCCACAACCGGTGGACATCGTCGATGTCTTCCGGCGCCCGGAGTTCGTGCTCCCGATCGCCGAGGACGCGATCGCGATCGGGGCCAAGGTCCTGTGGCTTCAGCTAGGCGTTGTGAACGAGGAAGCGGCGGCGGCGGCCCGCGCGGCCGGGCTGGAGGTTGTGGTGGACCGCTGCGTTAAGATCGAGCACGCCCGGTTCTTCGGCGGCCTCAACTTGATCGGGATGAACACCGGGGTGATCACCTCTCGCCGTCAGATCGGCTGATTGCCGGCGCCCGATCGGAAGCAGCTCGCAACATGGTCGTCGACGACGCCAATGCTTTGCAGGAAGGCGTAGCAGATGGTGCTGCCGACGAAGGTCATGCCGCGCCGCTTCAAGTCTTTGCTCAGCGCGTCCGATTCCGGCGAGGTTGCCGGCACCTCGGCAAGCGTGGCGGGTCGCTGCCGACGCGGTGTGGGGTCCGGGGCGAAGGACCAGATATACCGGTCAAACGACCCAAGCTCCGCCTGGATCTCGAGGAAGACCCTGGCGTTGCGAGAGGCGGCCAAGACCTTGAGCCGGTTCCGGACGATGCCGGGGTCGGCCATCAGGCGGTGGTAATCGTCCGCACCGTAGGCCGCGACCTTGACCGGATCAAAGTTGTCAAAGGCGGCCCGAAAGCGCTCACGCTTGCGGAGAATCGTGATCCACGATAAGCCGGCCTGGAATGACTCCAGCAGCAGCCGCTCGAACAGCTCCCGGTCATCGTGACAGGGGACGCCCCATTCCTCATCGTGGTAGGCGACGTAGAGCGGGTCGGCGCCAGCCCACGCGCAGCGGACGAGCCCGGCAACCGTGACATCCATCGAGTTGAAACGCTAGCGCTGCTGGCGCGGATCGAGCGCGTCACGCAGCCCGTCGCCGACAAAGGTGAAGGCCAGCGTGATGCCGGCGATGGCGAGGGCCGGCGCGATCAGCATCGCCGGTTGCACCTGCCATTGCCGGTAGCCTTCCTGGATCATCTGGCCCCAACTGGAGGGGAAGGGGTTGTCGAGGTTGGTGCTGGGCCGGATGCCGATGCCGAGGAACGAGAGCACCGCCTCGGCTATGATGGCCCCCGGCACGATGAAGGCCGAGGCCACGATGATCGGGCCGAGGGCATTCGGCAGGATGTGCTTGCGAATAATCAGGCTGGAGTTGGCGCCGCTGGCGCGGGCGGCTTCGACGAACTCCTTCTCTTTGAGCGAGAGCGTCTCACCCCGGACCAGACGGGCGACCCCGGTCCAGTTGATAACGGAGAGCGTGATGAAGAGGAGTACCAGTCCGTTCAATAAGCGGCCGACGGTGCTATCGCCAAAGGCGATCTGCATGATGATAAAGAAGAGCAGGGCGGGAAAGGCATAGACAATATCGGTGAAGCGCATGAGGAGGTTTTCGACCCGGCCGCCGAGCATCCCGGCGGTCAGCCCGAGCGGGACGCCGAAGAGCAGGATAAGGGTCATCGGGATGAAGCCGACGACGAGCGAGATCCGCGTCCCGTAGACCATCCGGCTGAAGACGTCGCGACCGATCGAGTCGGTCCCCAGCGGGTAGTCCCACGAACCGGTTTTGAGCGGGTTGGCATCTTCGATCCAGGCCGACTGGCGATATTGGCCGGCGGTCCGGACGTCGGTTTGGATCGGGTTGTGCGGGGCAATGACGGAGGCAAAAATAGCGATCAGGGCCAGAAATGTGAGATAGGCCAGGCCCACCATGGCCATCTTGTTCCGGCGAAACTCGCGCCAGGCGTTCGACCACAGGCTGCGTTCGGCCTTAGCGGGGATGGCGGCGGCGAGGCCGGTCGCGTCTTGGTCTTGGGGCAGGGTCGTGGTGCCGACAGCGGACGACATGGTGGGCTCCCTGACTAACGGCGGGCGCGGATCCGGGGGTCGATGAACCCGTAGCTCAGGTCGACTAACACGTTCGCGAAGGCAATCAGGAAGGCGAAGAAGATCGCGGTCCCCATGATCATCGAGTAGTCGCGTTTGCCGATCGAGTCGACAAACTCGCGGCCGAGGCCCGGCGCGTTGAAGATAGTCTCGATGATGATCGAGCCGGTGACGAGATCGGCCGTGGCCGGCCCCAGGATGGTGACGATCGGGATGAGCGCGTTGCGGAACATATGCCTGGACACCACGACCTGGTGAGAAAGCCCCTTGGCCCGGGCGGTGCGAATGAAGTCTTGGCGCTTGATCTCGAGCATGCTGGCCCGGGTCAGGCGGGCGATGTACGACATCGTGGCCAAGCCAAGCACGATGCCGGGCAGGATGTAGGCGGTGGAGAGCCCTTCCCACTCCTCTGGGCGGCGGATCGGTGACACGCTCAGGGTCCGGGTGAAGAAGATGAGCAGGAGGAGGCCGCTGACAAAGGTCGGCACCGAGACGCCGAGGGTCGAGGTGAAGAGGGCGACATAATCGAGCCAGGTGTTTTGCTTAAGGGCGCTCAAAATGCCGAGCGGCACGCCGACGAGGACGGCGAAGAAGAGCGACACGGCGACGAGCAACACGTGCCGCGGGCCGTCGTCGCGCACCACGGCGAACAGCGCGCGAAGGAACGTCGGCCTCGTCGCCTTCGCGCCCGTAACGTGCGC
>JACCYK010000081.1 GCA_013696525.1 Chloroflexia bacterium | reverse complement strand
GGCCAGCCAGCCGCGCGGGCTTCAGCCTGTTTTCAGCTTTCCTTCAGTTCTGGTTCAGCCGGTGGCGCGATACTGAACACACGACGGATCGGTGGTGGGCCAGGGCGGGCCGACCTGCCACCGGTCTCGTCGTTTTCATTCCGCTGCCTCGCCACGACCTCTCGCATTTGTTCGGCACGGATCAATTCAGTCACAATTGCCGAGGTCTGGCCCTGAACCGGCCGTCCGCCGCCGCCTGGCCGCACGCCGGCACCAGCGGGCGAGCCCCGGAATTCCTCGAGATAGGAGCGTTGAGGATGTTGCACACGTTGGTCGCCGGCGGGCTGAACCGCCGTTCCCTCCGGACGTTGACCCTGGTTGTGGCCCAAGTCGCCACGCTTGGCCTTGGCGCCGCCGGCGCCGTCCTCTGGCAGAACCAAAGCGCCGATCCAGCGCCAATGGCTCAGCAAACCGCGCAGCAGGACGGCACGACCGACCCCGCCTGTCGCCCGCTTGCCGCGGGGGAGATGTCGGTGGCCGATATCGCCGAGCGGGCGAATCCTGCCGTGGTCACGATCACGAATCTTGTCGCGGCGTCCACGGGGACACCAGAGCAACCAGAGGAGGATGACGAGGTCTTCCCGCTCGGAACCGGGTCCGGCTTCATCATCGCTGCCTCCGGCCTGGTGGTGACCAACAGCCATGTGGTCGGTGGCGCCGACGAGCTGCAGGTGCGTTTCTTCGACGGCACGACCGTCGCCGCCACCGTCCTCGGTCAGGATGACCCGAATCTGCTCGATGTCGCCCTGGTCCAGCTCGATCTGGCGGATGGCGTGGCGGTGCCCGGCGTCCTGGCGCTCGGCGATTCCGACGCGATCCGCCCCGGCGAGCGGGTGGTCGCCATCGGCAGCGCCCTGGGCGCGTTCACCAACACCGTGACCGAGGGCATGATCAACGCGGTTGGCCGCTCGCTCGGCCAGTATGGGATCGACAGCCTGATCCAGCATGATGCCGAGATCTGGCGGGGTAACTCCGGCGGGCCGCTGCTGAACCTGCGGGGCGAGGTAATCGGCGTCAACTCGGCCGGCCTCAGCGAGAACCAAATGTCGGCAACGAGCCCGGCCGATATCGCCTTCGCCATCTCCAGCAACGCCGTGCAGGGCATCATCGACGAAGTGCTCGCCACCGGCACGGTGGCCCGCCCCTATGTTGGCATCATCGGCCAGGACATGGCAACCGGCCACGAGATCGCGTCGGTGGAGCCGGGCACGCCGGCGGCCGCCGCCGGGCTGCAAGCGGGCGACATCATTGTCGCGGTCGACGGCGAGGCGCTGGGCGGCGAGGTAAGCCTGTTGGAACTGCTCTTCGCGCATCGCCCGGGTGACATTGTCACCCTGGAGATCGTGCGTGACGGCGCCACCGAGATGATCGATGTGACCTTGGGCACCCGGCCGATCCTTTCGCAGTAGCGAGCGGACCGCTCCGGCGCGGGCCGCCCCCTCCCTCCTCCCTCATCCGGCGGGCGCTCAGCAATGGGCGCCCGCCGTGGTGTGGGCGACGGGGACCGGGGGGGACGGCCGGGCCGGCGGTGCGCTACCATCGACCGTGGCGGGACAGGAGAGCGGCAATGACGGAGGCGGCACATCTCGGGCGGCGGCCGGCGGCCCCGGACCAGACGACCGGCCGGGTGCTGGTGGTCGAGGACGAGCCGGGCATCGCCGGGTTTGTCCGGCGCGGCCTGCTGTTCGAAGGGTTCACGGTCGAGGTCGCGACCGATGGCCGGACCGGGCTGGACGCCATCCGGGACAATCCGCCCGACATCGTGGTGCTCGATCTCATGCTCCCCGGTCTAAACGGGATCGAGCTGACACGGCGGGTGCGGGCGGCGGAGCGGGCCGAAAGGCGGGTCCCCCTGCCGATCTTGATGCTGACCGCGCGCGATGCGGTGCCGGATCGAGTCACCGGCTTGAATGCCGGCGCCGACGATTACTTGGTGAAGCCGTTTGCCTTTGATGAGCTGCTGGCCCGGATCCGGGCCTTGCTCCGGCGGTTGCCGCCGGCCGCCGATGCGGCCCGGATCGGGGAGCGCCTGTTCTTCGCCGACCTGACGCTCGACCTTGGCAGCCGGACGGCGGCCCGCGGGGAGCGGACCATCCAGTTGACGACGCGGGAGTTCGATCTGCTGGCGCTGTTGCTGCGCCACCCCAACCAGGTGCTGCCGCGGTCGCTACTGATGGATCGGATCTGGGGTGAGGACTTCTTTGGCGACTCGAATGTGTTGGAGGTCTTCGTCGCCAACCTGCGGCGATCGCTGGAGGCCGGGGGCGAGCCGCGGCTGATTCAGACCGTGCGGGGCGTCGGCTACGTCGTCCGCGCGGCCGGATAGAGCGACCAATGGCGCGAGCTCGATTGCCCTCCATCTCCATTCGCGCCCGCCTGACCGCCTGGTACGCGGTGCTGCTGGCGGCGCTGCTCCTGGTTTTGGGCATCTTTGTCTTCCGCTTGGTCGAAGAACGGCTCTACGCCGAGACCGCCGAGCGATTGCGGCAGACCGCGGCGGACGTGCGCAAGGGACTGGCCGAGCAGCGGCCCGATCTCCTCGTCGCCTGGGATCGGGATGGGGGCCGGCCCACGCTCTTCTTCGCCCAAGATCTGAAACCGTATGGCGGGCATGGCCAGTTCTTTGTCCAGGTCATTGATACGGACTACCGGGTGATCAACGCGGCGCCCTATTCGCCGGAGGAGGTCGCGATGTTCCCCGGGGCGCTCTCCTGGTCGGCGGTAAGGCCGGAGCTTGCCACGGCGCGGGTCAATGGCATGGAGACCCGGATCCTGGCCGAGCCGATCGTGATCACCGCCCGCGGCACGGACCATGTGGTCGGCGCGATCCTGGTTGGCGTGCCACTGCAGGGCCTGCACGACTCGCTCGGCGCCTTGCGGCAGACGCTGGCCCTCACCTCGGGCGCGGGGTTGCTGCTGGCGATGGTCGGCGGCTGGCTGCTGGCCGATCGGGCGTTGCGGCCGGTCGATCGGGTGACGGCGGCGGCGGCGAAGATTGCCGCCGGCGATGGCTCCGCCGCGTCCCTCTCGTCGCGCCTGGCGGTGCCTGCCTCGGGGGATGAGCTGGCCCGCTTGTCGGCCACGTTCAACGAGATGCTGGATCGGCTGGAGGCCTCGTTCCATGCCCAGCAGCGCTTCGTTGCCGATGCCTCGCACGAGCTGCGGACCCCACTGACGGCGGTCCGCGGCAATGTCGACGTCCTCGCCCGCCAGGTGGCCGCCCACGGTGATCAGGTCGGCAATGGCGACGTTGCCGCCGCCCTGGATGACATGCAGCGAGAGAGCGCCCGGATGGGCCGGTTGGTTGACGATCTGCTATTGCTGGCCCGGTCGGACGGCAGCGACCCGAGCGAGCCGGGCAACGGCGCCGCGCCGCGGCTGGTTGACCTGCGGGAGCTTGCCAGCGACGCCCTGCGGAGCGCGGCCGGGCTGGCGGACGGCCAAGAGCTGGTGCTGGCGGCGCCGCGGCCGGTTACGATCCAGGGTGATCCCGATCGCCTGGCCCAACTGCTGTTGATTCTGCTCGATAACGCCGTGCGCCACACCCCGGCGGGCAAGCGGATCACGGTGGCGGTGGGGCCGCCGGTGGCGGACTTGGCCACGCTGGCGGTGCGGGATGAAGGGGAAGGGATCGCGCCGGAGCATGTGCCCTATGTCTTCGATCGCTTCTACCGGGCGGATGGGGCGCGGGGCCGGGCCACGGGGGGAACCGGCCTGGGGCTGGCGATCGCCCGCGTCATCGCCCGGCGTCATGGCGGCGACATCACGGTTCGCAGCGAACCGGGGCAGGGGAGTGAGTTCGTGGTGTCGTTGCCGGTCCGGCCGGACCGGCTGCAGTAGCTACCGAAAGAGGTTGGGGAAGAGGCCAAAGCCACCCGTCACCAGAAAGACGCCAAGGCCGCCGACGATGACGACGAAGGCGAAGGGGAGGATGATCCCCATCACCGAGTCGGGATCGAAGCCGAGGCCGTAGATGCCGATCAGTTCCCGCAGGCGATTGAGCATAGCG
>JACCYK010000073.1 GCA_013696525.1 Chloroflexia bacterium | reverse complement strand
AAACCGGCGTCGCCTGCCGCGCGACGGCGGGCGTGGCGGCGATCAGACCCGGCGCCGCCACCGTGGCGGCCAGGCCGCTACCGGCCCGACGCAAGGTCGCCCGCCGGGAAAGTCTCTTCGGGTTGCTCATGCGATCTCCTCATGGGTTTCCACCGCGAACCGTGCCAGGCTGCCCGCGACCGCGAGCGCACCACAATTTTTGGCCTTCTGTACGTGTAGCAGAGCATACTACAGACGCCACGTTGACAGAATAGGCGGCGCGGGGGGAAAATCCCCGTGAAAACACCGGTGAATGGGAGGAGTAGGCGCCCCGGCACCGACAGCGAACGGGGAACAAGGCTGAGAGCCCCGCCCGGACCGCCAAGCGCCGAACGTCGCCCGGGAGGTGGTGAGTCGAGGCCGGACCAGCGCCCTGGCCGGCGGCGGCTCATCCGGGGGCGCCCGTTAGCGCGCGAACGAGAGCGGCAGCCCCGTTCGGGCGCGCCGAAGCAAGGTGGTACCGCGGGGCGACCCGTCCTTGCGCGGATTCGCGCGGGGGCGGTTTTTTTCGTTGCCCGGCTTAGCATGAGCGCTGGAGAGACGACAATGCTCGAGACGGCCGCGGAGCCCGCCACCCACCAGGACGACGTGGGGTTGGCCAAAGCCTACGATCCCGTCGCGATCGAAGCGGGACGCTACGATCACTGGGATGAGGCCGGCTACTTCGCGCCCACCGAGCGGCGCGATCGCCGGCCGTTCGTCGTCGTCATGCCGCCGCCGAACGTGACCGGCAGCCTCCACATCGGCCACGCCCTGTTCGTCACCATCGAAGACATCATGGTCCGCTGGCACCGGATGCTGGGCGACCCCACGCTCTGGCTGCCGGGCGCCGACCACGCCGGGATCGCCGGCCAGGTGGTGGTCGAACGGGAGCTGGCGGCCGAGGGTCTCACCCGCCACGACCTCGGCCGGGAGGCCTTCATCGAGCGGGTGTGGGAGTTCATGACCCGCTATCGCGGCCGCATCCGCGAACAGATGAAGATCCTCGGCGCCTCCTGCGACTGGTCCCGCTTCACCTTCACCATGGACCCCGGTCCCTCGCGGGCGGTGCGCATAGTCTTCAAGCGGCTCTACGACCAGGGGCTCATCTACCGGGGTGAGCGCCTCATCTCCTGGTGCCCGCGCTGCCGGACCGCCCTCTCCGACCTCGAGGTGGTCCACCGCGACGAGGCCGGCTTTCTCTGGACCTTGGCCTACCCGATCGACGGCTCCGTTACCGGCGAAACGATCACCGTGGCCACCACCCGGCCGGAAACAATGCTCGGCGATACCGCGGTCGCCGTTCATCCCGGAGATGACCGCTACGCGCACCTCGTCGGCCAGTTCGTCCGGCTGCCGATTCTGGACCGCCTGATCCCGATCGTCGCCGATGAGGCGGTCGATCCCGCCTTCGGCAGCGGCGCGGTCAAGGTGACCCCGGCCCATGACCCGAACGACTTCGAGATCGGCCGCCGCCACAACCTACCCTTCATCACCGTGATGGGCTTCGACGACACCATGAACGAGCACGCCGGCCCCGTCGCCGGCCAGACCGTGGCCGAGGCCCGGCTGAACGTCGTCGCCCGCTTGCAAGACGACGGGTTCCTCATCGGCCAGGAGTCACATACCCACGCGGTCGGGCACTGCGACCGCTGCGACGCCGTGATCGAGCCAATGATCAGCGAGCAGTGGTTCGTCAAGATGGCGCCCCTGGCGGCGCCCGCCATCGCGGCGGTGAAGGACGGCGACGTTGCCTTCGTCCCCGACCGCTTCAAGACGACCTATCTCAACTGGATGGAGAACATTCACGACTGGACGATCTCGCGCCAGCTCTGGTGGGGGCACCGGATCCCGGTCTGGACCTGCCTCGACACCGGCGAGGTGATCGTGACCGAGGAGGAGACGCTCGCCGCCTGCCCGAATTGCGGCGGCCCGGTCGAGCAAGACCCCGACGTGCTCGATACCTGGTTCAGCTCCGGCCTCTGGCCGTTCTCGACCCTGGGCTGGCCGGAGGAGACGGACGACCGGCGCCGCTTCTATCCCGGCTCGGTCTTGGAGACCGGGTACGAGATCATCTTCCTCTGGGTGGCCCGGATGGTCTTCTTCGGGATCGAGGTGATGGGCGAGCCGCCCTTCCACACCGTCTACCTCCATGGCACGGTGCGCGACCTTGACGGCGCCAAGATGAGCAAGACCAAGGGCAACGTGATCGACCCCACCGAGGTCACCGCCGAGTACGGCGCCGATGCCCTCCGCTTCGCCCTCGCCACCCAGGGCTCGCCCGGCGTCGATATGAAGCTCAGCCTGCAGAAGGTGGAGGATGCGCGCAACTTCACCAACAAGCTCTGGAACGCGACCCGGTTCGCCCTCCGCCCCATCGCCGAGGCGGCGATCGCGCTGAGCCCGGACGGCCCGGCCCGGCCCAGCGGCGACCTGGCCCTGGCCGATCGTTGGATCCTGAGCCGGCTCGACGCGGTGACGGCGGAGGTGACCCGCCTGCTCGGTATCCATCTCTACGGCGAGGCCGGGCGCCAGTTGCGCGACTTCGTCTGGTCGGAACTGTGCGACTGGTACATCGAAGCCGCCAAGGTCCGGCTGAAAAGGACGCCGGCCGAGCAACAGGCGGTCGCCCAAACAATTGCCTACACGCTGGAGCGAAGCGTTCGGCTCCTCCATCCGTTCATGCCGTTCGTGACCGAATCACTCTGGCAAGAGCTACCCCACGCCGGCGACAGCGTGATCGTCGCCGCCTGGCCGGAGGCGGCCGAACGGGACAACGCGGCGGAGGCCGATTTCGGCGCCCTGATCGAGCTAACGCGGGCCATTCGCAACGCCCGGACCGAAGCCAATGTCGAGCCCGGGCGCTGGATCTCAGCCGAGATCGTGGCCGGACCGCGAACCGCCGCCTTTGAAGGCGCCCGGCGCGAGCTGGGCTGGCT
>JACCYK010000559.1 GCA_013696525.1 Chloroflexia bacterium | reverse complement strand
GGGCGGTAGGCCGGTCGCTGCCCGTCAAACCGGCGGGACACCGGTGATGGGTGACGATGCCGCCCCGCCCGAGCAACAGGTGTACGTGGCACCGGCCAGCCCCACCACCGACCTGACGCCGGATTTCTACGAAGCGGTCTACCAGCGCCCGTCCGGGGCCTCGTCGGACATCTTCAGCGACTCCCTGGTCCGGATGAACCGGGATTTCGAGATCATCCCCGGCGCCGCGCTCTCCTGGGAGGGGAATGACGACGGGACGGAGTGGACCTTCCAGATCGACCCCAACCTGATGTGGAACGACGGCACCCCGGTCACCGCGAATGACTGGGTGGCGACCTTCCGTTACGGCGCCGAGCCGGAGCACGCCTGGGACTTCTCTTGGTTCTTCCAGGATATCCTCGTCAACTGGAACGAGGCCCTGGCCGGCGACGTCCCGACCGCGGAGATCGGGGTCAGCGCCGGCGCCAATGACCACGAGCTGGTCTTCACGACCGTGGACGCGGCCCCCTACCTGCCAGCGATGCTCCTTTACTCTGCCCCGTTGTCGGCGGCGGCCCTGGCCGAGCATGGCCCGCTCTACAACTCGAACCCCGAGACGTCGGTGTCGTCCGGGCCGATGATGCTCGACGAGTGGTCGCTCGATCAGCGCATCGTCTACGTCAAGAACCTGGACTACACCGGGACCCACCAGGTACCGATAGAAAAGGTCGTCATCAAGCTGGCCGACCAGTCCACCTGGTTCACGATGTACCAGAACGACGAGGTCGATTTCATGGAGAACCCGGCTCCAGCCGAGCTCCAGATCGCGCAGTCCGAGTTCCCGGAGCAGGTCTACTCCGGGGTCGGCGATTTTCGCGCCTTCTACCTCTTTTTCGATGTTGACACCGAGCCGTTCGACAACCTGCAGGTGCGCCAGGCATTCAGCCATGTGGTTGACCGCGACGCCATCAAGCAGGCCATCCTGGGCGCCACCGGCGTCCCGGCCGTCTCCTATCTGGCGCCGGGTTTCCCGGCCGCGAATGGCGAGGGGCTAGCCGACATCCAGCGGTTCGACCCCGAGCTGGGGCGACAACTGCTGGCGGAGGCGGGCTATGCCGATGGCGCCGGCTTCCCGCCCCAAACCCTCTGGCTTCGCAACGAGAACCCACTCAACCAGACCGTCGCCGGCGCGGTGGCGGCGGCGATTACGCGGGAGCTGGGGATCCCGGTCGAGATCCAGAACCAGGACGCGGCCTTCTTCACCGAGGCGATGAACGCCAAGCCGACCGAGATCTTGTTCGGCTACGTCTCCTACGGCATGGACTTCTTCGATCCCTTCAACATGCTCAGCGTCTGGCTCTCGGGCGGCCGTCACCCGTGGGCGAATGAGGAGTTCGATACCCTGGTCCGGGACGGCGCCGCCTTCACCGGCGACCCGGCCGAGCGGACCGCCATGTTCCAGGAAGCGGAGCGGATCTTGGTCTCGGATGTGCCCGCGGTCTGGATCTACCACGCGACGCCGGTCCAGCTCATCAAGCCGTGGGTGACCGGCCCCTTCCTGCAGCCGGACGAAAACGGGATCACCGCCATGCACTGGCCCGGCTACACCGCGATGAGCACCGTGCCCTCGGAGCTCTACATTTCAGCCGACGCCCCGGTCGGGCGCGAGAACTAAGGAAAGGCGCCGCGGTGGTGGCGGTGGTCGGTGCGGTCGAGCGGGTGGGAGAGAGAGAGACGGGATGGTGTAGGAAAGACAAGCTTGGGAACGAGGGCAACATCGGTCGGTTGGGAGACAGTTCAGTCGTCGGCTTCTGCCGCCAGCGACGCCGCCACTTCGTCGGCCACACCCTGCTCGAAGGCGGCACGCTCCTCTTCCAGTGTGAGTGGCGGGAACCCGCGGTACGCGGCCAGACCACCGGCGGTGCGTTCGGCGACACTCATCGCTCGACGCACGAGAAATACCTCGCCCTGATGCTCAACCGCGAGGCGGTCGCCTTCGACCAGGTTCAGCGCCCGGCGGCTCTCAATCGGGATCGTAAGCCGGCCGTTGCAGGACATCTTCGCGCGGTGGACGGTCATCGTTGGCTCTCCTGGATGGAGGATAGCAAGGCGGACGAAGGCACACCGATTGTGATACGGGTTGGGCGAGCGCGTCAACGTGGGACAACGCTGCTTCGGTGCCCTCGAATAGGCAGAAGCCAAGGGGAGGAATGTGCGCGATCAGTTCATACTCGATCCGGAGGTCCATTTCTTGAACCACGGCTCGTTCGGGGCCTGCCCGCGACCGGTGTTCGAGGAGTACCAACGCTGGCAGGTCGAGTTGGAGCGGCAGCCGGTCGAGTTCCTCGGGCGGCGGCTCGACGGCCTGATGGACGAGGCGCGGCAGGCGGTCGCCGCCTACGTGAATGCCGCGGCGGACGATGTCGTGTTCATCCCGAACGCGACGACCGGTGTCAACATCGTCGCCCGCTCGCTCGCACTGAAGCCGGGCGACGAAATCCTGGCCAGCAACCTTGAGTACGGGGCCTGTTCACGGGCTTGGCAGGTCATGGCCGAGAAGGCGGGCGCCAGCTACGTCGAGCAGCCGGTGACGCTGCCGGTGACAACCGCCGAGCGGGTGGTCGAGGAGATTTGGCGCGGGGTGACGCCCCGGACCAGGGTGCTCTACCTCAGTCACATCACCTCCGGCACCGCGCTGCGGCTCCCGATCGAGGAGCTGTGCCGGCGGGCGCGGGCGGCCGGCCTCCTTTCGGTCATCGACGGCGCCCACGCGCCGGGCCAGATCCCGGTTGACCTGGCCGCGATCGGGGCCGACATCTACGCTGGGAATTGTCACAAGTGGCTGTGCGCCCCGAAGGGCACCGGCTTCCTCCATGTCCGCCCCGAGCATCAAGCGTGGATGGAGTCGATGATTATCAGTTGGGGCTGGGTGGAGGGGTCGCCCACGCATCAGGCGACCACCCCCTTTGTTAGCCACAACCAGTGGCAGGGGACGCGAGACTACGCCGGCTACCTGACGGTGCCGGCCGCGATCGCCTTTCAAGCTGAACATGACTGGCCCGCCGTGCGCGTCCGCTGCCATACGCTTGCCCGCGAGGCGCAACAGCGAATCCTGGCGCTCTCCGCCCTGCCGCCGCTCTCGCCCGATCCCGCCCCCGATGGCTGGCCCTGGTTCGCCCAAATGGTGGCGATCCCGTTGCCGCCGGTCGATCTCGTGCAGTTGAAGCAACGTCTCTACGACGAGGACCGGATCGAGGTGCCGCTGGTGGCGGAGCCCGGCCTGCCACTGATCCGGGTTTCAGTCCAGGCGTACAATTCCACCGCGGATATCGACGCCCTCGTGTCCGCCCTGGAACGCCTCTTGCCGGAGCTGGCGTTGCCTGGGGGTGATCGGAGGCGCGGCTCAGATGGGTAACACTGATAAGTTGGCTAACCGGACCCCGGACCAAGGCGGTCACGACCTGGCCGCGACCGAGCATGTTCGCCGCTACTATGAGAAATCGGCCGGGGTTTACGACGAGCATGTCTCGTACATGGAGCGATTCGTCTTGGCTGACGGCCGGCAGTGGGTCTGCGAGCGGGCCCGTGGCGACGTGCTGGAGATCGCGGTCGGCACCGGCCGCAACCTACCGTTCTACCCGCCCGAGGTTCGGCTAACGGGGCTCGACCTCACTCCCGCGATGCTCGATCTGGCCCGCGCCCGCGCCGCCGCGATTGGCCGCGAGGTTGATCTGCGCTTGGGCAATGCCGAAGCCCTCGACTTCCCAGACGGGCGGTTCGACACGGTTGTCGCCACTCTGGCCCTCTGCGCCATCCCGAACCCACGGGCGGCCGTGGCCGAGGCCCGCCGGGTGCTGCGTCCCGGCGGCCGGCTGCTGTTGCTGGAGCACGTCCGCAGCCCGGTGCTGCCGGTCCGGCTCCTCCAATACCTCTTCAACCCGATCTGCGTCCGCTGGCACGCCGACCACCTCCTACGCGAGCCGCTCGACCATGTGCGGGCCGAAGGATTCGTGGTGGAACGGATGGAGCGGTCGAAGCTGGGTATCGTGGAGCGGTTGATGGCTCGGAAGCCGGAGGCGGATCGAGTCGCGATGGTTTGATTGTGACCTTCGGAAAGGTGGGGGAATCGAATCGGTGCGGCGAGGCGCTGGACTGAAGTCCGCGCTGAGCACTAAGAAGTCCTTTCAGGACTATGGACGGAGCACCTGGAAATCGATGTGAGATGTACGATTGAATACATCAACCTCGCTTTCGGAGGGCAATTCGTGTTCAGTCCTGAAAGGAATTCTTGATGCTCAGCGCGGACTTTTGGTCCAGCGCGATCGCCGCCCCGGCTTCGCGCTGGACCAAAAGCCTCAGAACCGCACTAGGATTCTCTTCAGGCTACGGGGCCTCGATAAGACCTTGCTCGACGAGGAAGTCGCGGGCGACATCGGCCGCTTCGGCGCCGCTGTCGACCTGGAAGTTGAGGTCGGCCATCGTGGTGTCATCGATGGCCCCGGCCAACTGGTTCAGCACCTCGGCCACCGCCGGGTCGGCGTCGAGCAATTCTTGGCGGACCACCGGTGCCGCGAAGTAGGGCGGGAAGAAGCCGAGGTCGTCTTCGAGGGTGACGAAGCCAAGGGCC
>JACCYK010000044.1 GCA_013696525.1 Chloroflexia bacterium | reverse complement strand
GCCGAGCTCGCGGTAGCGCTCCATCTCGATCAGGTCGTAGCCGAGGTCGCGCGAGGTCTTCAGCCAGTCGCGGGAGCGGGTGTTGCCCCGGATGCCGAGCTGGGTGCTCCGGGCGGGATCGACGTTGCCCTGGCGCACCGTGTAGGCGGCCCAGTGGGCGGCCGATTTGCGGGCCCCCATCCAGTGCTCGATATTCTCGTAGGTGTCGGTGTGGGCATCGATGTGGACCAGCGCCACCGGTTTCCCTTCGGTCAGGGCCGAGCCCTCGCCAGCGATCGCTTGCAGGATGGCGCCGGAGATCGAGTGATCGCCGCCGATGGAGACGACGCGAGTTTTCGCGTCCGCGATCCGCCGGTAGTAGCGGCTGATCCGCTCGATGCAGGCTTCGTTCGCCATCGCCTCCGGCAGCGGCACGTCGCCCAGGTCGTGGATCCGGCAGGCCTCCCAGGGCGAGAAGTAGCCGAACGCCTTGTGCAGCCGCCGGTTATGGGCGGAGACATTGCGCACCGACCGCGGGCCCAGGTGCTGGTCTCGCTCGGTCGAGCCGTTGCCGGCGGCGTGCGGCACCCCCACCAGGGCGATGTCGCATTGGGCCGGGTCGGGGTTGACCGGGCAGCGGAAGAGCGAGGGCACGCCCCACCACCAGAGCGCCTCCAGCAGTGTCATCTCATCGTCAGCCATCGGTTCGCGAACTCCTCCCCGCGATAGCTTGGTGTGGCGCGCTAAGGACCAGGTTCCGCCAGCGCCCCGGACCAAGTAGAATCGTCCCCAGTTTCCACGATTGTATTGGCTGGCGCCGCACGGCAAGAGCCCGGCGCTACTAAGCGGAGAGGCGAATCCCATGAAGCTCGTTCCCCGTGACCGCCGGACGCTTGGGTCCGGCGTCCTGACCTCGCTCGTGGCGGGCGCGTTGCTCGTCTCGGCCGGCCTGGCCCAGGAGGCGACGCCGCCGGCGGACATGGCGGCGATCGTGGGCGATGACGGCGTCCTCACCAACTGTGTCGATCCCTCGTTCCCGCCAATGGAGTTCTTCGAGGATCAGAACGCGACGACGCCGGTCGGCTTCGACATCGATCTGATCAATGCGATTGGCGCTCGGTGGGGGGTCGAGGTCCAGCATATCCCGACCGAGTTCACCGGCTTGCTGCCGGCGCTAGAGGCCGGCCGTTGCGATGTCGTCGCCAGCGGCATCTACCTCACCGCCGAGCGGCTGGAAACCTTTGCCGCCCAACCCTACTACAACAGTTCGATCGTGCTGATGACCAATGCCGACAATGACGAGATCACGTCGCCGGAGGACTTGGCCGGGAAGACGGTCGCCGTCCAGTCCGGCACCAACTACGTCGAGATCATGAACGCGCTCAACGAAGAGGTGCAGGCGGCCGGCAGCCCCGCCATCGACATTCAGCTCTACCCGGACCAGACGGACGCGATCCAGCAACTGATCGTTGGCCGGGCCGAGGCCACGATCACCCAAGACACGGAAGCCGCCTTCCGGGCGATCGCCCAGCCCGGCCAGTTCAAGATCGCCTACACCTATGACGAGCCCCAGACCTTCGGCATCTACCACCGGCAGGATTCGCCGAAGCTGTCGGCGGCGTTGCGGGACGCGGTCGAGGCCATGCGCGACGACGGCGCCACCGTCATGATCGCCGAGACCTGGAGCCTGCCGGTCGAGGGGGTCGAGTTCAACGAGTTTGAGAGCGACGCCACGGCGGAGGCGACGCCGGCCGGCTAGCGCGGGCGGGATCGCCCATCCAGGGATGCGGAAGCCGCGATGGAGTTTGACTGGCAGATTTTCGTTGACGCGCTGACCTCGGAGGCGTTTGTCTCCGGGGCGGCGCTGACGATCGGGCTCGCCGCCGCGGCCCAAGCGGCGGCGATCGTGATCGGCCTCGGCGTCGCCCTGTTGCGGGCCTCGCCGATCGCTCCCCTGCGCTGGGTTGCCGCCACCTATGTCTGGCTTTTCCGCGCCATTCCGACCTTGCTCCAGTTGCTCTTTGTCTGGAACGCGCTGCCGCAGTTGATCCCCAGCCTGCGCGATCCGTGGTTCACGCCGTTCCTGGCGGCCTTCGTCGCCCTGGCCCTGAACGAGGCGGCCTACATGGCCGAGATCATCCGGTCCGGGTTGAACGCGGTCGATAAGGGCCAAGTCCTGGCCGGCAAGACGCTCGGCCTGACCAGCGGCCAGGTCTTTCGCCTGATTGTCATGCCGCAAACGATCCGGGTCATCATCCCGCCGACCGGCAACGAGTTCATCACCTTGCTGAAGCTGACTTCGCTGGCCTCGGTCATCTCGTTGCGGGAATTGCTGACGATCACCAGCCAGACCGTGTCGGTCAATTTTCGCTTCGCCGAGCTTTACACGGCGGCCACCGTCTGGTATCTGCTCATTGTCAGCATCTTCATGCTCCTCCAGAGCCGGCTGGAGCGCCGCTACCAATGGACCTCGCGGGCGGAAGGGCGTCGCGGCGCCGCCGCGGCCGTGCCCGCGATCGTGACGGTGAACCGGTGAGCATCGACCCCGCGCCCACCGTGCCCGCCGAGCCGGGGCCGATGATCGAGGCGGATAACCTCGTTAAGCGGTACGGCGACTTCGAGGTCTTGCGCGGCGTCTCGCTAGCGGTGGCGCGGGGCCAGGTGAAGGTGATCGTCGGGCCGTCCGGGTCGGGTAAGAGCACGTTCTTACGCTGCCTGGCGTTGCTGGAGCCGGTCGATGCCGGACGGGTGGTCCTCGAACAGCGTGACGTGAGCTGGAAGGTTGGGGCCGGGGGCGGCACGGAGCGCCGGCTGGCGCCGTACCGCTCCCAGCTCTGCATGGTGTTCCAGCACTTCAACCTCTTTCCGCACCTGACCGCGCTGCAAAATGTCATGGTCGGGCCGATGCATGTCCGCCACACGCCGAAGCGGCAGGCCGAGGCGGAGGCGATGGCGCTGCTGGACCGGGTCCGGCTGGGGGACCGGGCCGGACGCTACCCGCACGAGCTGTCCGGCGGCCAGCAGCAGCGGGTCGCGATCGCCCGCGCCCTGGCGGTGCGGCCGCGGGTGATGCTCTTCGACGAGCCGACCTCGGCCCTCGATCCCGAGCTGGTGCGGGAGGTGATCGACGTGATGGAGGAGCTGGCGGCCGAGGGGATGACGATGATCGTGGTCAGTCACGAGATGCGCTTCGCGCACGAAGCGGCCAACGCGATCGTGATGATGGACGAGGGCGAGATCATCGAAGAAGCGCCGCCGGACCGCTTCTTCACCGCCCCCGGTCACGAGCGGACCCAACGCTTCTTGCAGCTGGTGAAAACCTAATCGGGCAGCGCCAAGGCGGCGGTGACGGCTCGCGACACAACCGCCTCGCTCTCTTTCGCCGCCGCTCGCGTCGCCAGATACTCGCGCCATGCTGCCTCCTGGCGTTCTGGGGTCTGATGCAGGGAGACTTGGATGGGCAACTCGTCTTCTACCTGGATGTCGACAAGACGGTCGACGATGAGTTCCCATACTTCATCGGTGTCGTCGACATCAGCCGTTACATCAAGGTAGAAGCCGATCGGATCGGTGCCGATCGTGTCCGAAAACGTTGCGGGTGGATACCGCCCGGCGATCATCTGTTGGAGTTCGGCCAGGGCGGCTTTGATCCGTGGTGTCTTGGTGACTTCAACCCCTTCCATCAGCCTCATGTGCCTGCTCTCCCGGCAATAGCCTTGGTGAAGGCGCTCGTCCGCGTCAACGCTCGTCTGCCTTCAGCTCGACTCACGGAATCCGTGCTGTAATCCGCTATGCGACGCAAAGCAAATGTCTCAACGAGCGTGGTCCGAAACGCGGAAGCGTACCGCTTGCGTCGGTGGACGAGCTGACCGGCGAATTGAGCCTGTACGTAGTCATGACCCCAGCGACCCGTGGGACGGATGCCCTCGTGTAAAAGCGCCGCGATCGTTGCATGAAAACAGGCGTAGTAACAGCGGTTCGCACAACTATTATATATAGCGGGAGTGGCGGAAATCGGCCTCCGCCGAGGCCAGGCTTTCTTCCGCCTTGGTGAGAAAGCGCACCGCGTCGTGGTCCATGCGCCGGATTGTAACAGCGACCGGAATGGCATGCCGGTGGAAAATCAATGCACCTGGTGCCGAACTCGCCAACCAGCCGGTGACGGCACGCTGACATGAAGCATCGATTCGACGATCCGTTGGGTCGGGTATACTCGCGGGTGCATGGGCGCTGAGGCAGCGCCGGGGGCGCCGCGTACCCCGTACCCGCGCGGCTGATGGGGGGGACTGCCAGTGGCGGTCCCTTTTGCTGTGCATGCCGCCGGCCGGACCGCCGCGCGAGGGAAGTGGGGGGTATGACGGAGATCACGGTCGCCACGACGATTTTTCTGATCACCTACGCGGTCATCATCAGTGAGCGGCTCGACCGGACGGTTGTGGCGTTGGCCGGCGGCAGCTTGATGATCGCCTTCGGCGTGCTGAACCAGCAGCAGGCGCTGGAGGCGATCGATGCCAATACCATCGTCCTCCTGGTCGGGATGATGATCATCGTCAACGTGTTGAAGCGGACCGGCATCTTCCGCTACGCTGGCTGGAAAACCGCCATCGCCGTCAAGGGTGACCCGTGGCGGTTGCTTGTCGGCTTCACGCTCTTTACCGCCGTCGGCTCCGCCTTTCTCGACAACGTGACCACGATCCTGCTGATTGTGCCGGTCACCATCGCCATCTGTGACGATCTCGGGCTCGACCCGCGGCCGTTCATGATTACCGAGGTCATCGCCAGTAACATCGGAGGCACCGCTACCCTCATCGGCGATCCGCCCAACATTTTGATTGGTAGCGCTACCGGTCTCACCTTTCTCGATTTTCTCGCCAATCTCGGGCCCGTGGTCCTTGTCTTGCTGGTGCTGATGCTTGGTGGATTCTGGTTCATCTACCGGGGCAACGACCGCCTCGGGGTGCCGACGGCGGAGGCCAGGCAGGCGTTGCGGCAGGCCGAAGCCAATGTCCATCTCGGTGATCGGCGCCTGTTGCGCCGGGCGCTGATTGTGCTGGGCCTGACGATCCTGGGGTTCATCCTGCACGGCGCGCTCCACTATCAGGCCGGCACGATCGCGATGTTCGGCGCCATCTTGCTGCTCCTGCTCAGCCGGGTTGATCTCCACGACGTGCTCGCCGAGGTGGAATGGCCGACAATCTTCTTCTTTATCGGGCTCTTCATCGTTGTTGGCGGGATCGAGGAGATCGGGTTGCTGGATCGGATCGCGCGGGGCGCGGTCGACCTCACCGGCGGCAACATCCTGGTGACCGCCCTCGTGCTCCTCTGGTTCGCCGGCATCACCTCGGCGATCGTCGACAACATTCCCGCCGTGGCGACCTTGATTCCGCTCACGTTCTCGGTGGCGAGGCTCCTCTTCCCGGACCTGGCCGGCCTGGATGACGCCGCACTGGCGACCCATGCCTCGGTGGCGCCGCTGTGGTGGGCGCTGGCGCTCGGGGCGTGTCTCGGCGGGAACGGCTCGATGGTCGGGGCCTCGGCCAACGTGGTGGCGGTGGGGATTGCCGAGCGCCGGGGCGAGCCGATCGGGTTTTGGGGCTTCACCCGGGTGGGGTTGCCGTTCGCCTTGGTCAGCCTGGTGGTGGCCAGTCTCTACGTCTGGTTACGCTACTTCGCGTTCTAGCCGTGCCCCGCGGGCAGTTGCTTGCCGATAAACGGCGGACTGGCGGGTGCGGGGATGGGGTGCCCTCGGCCCTGGCCCGCCCCCTTGGCGGCGGAGTATTGATTGGAATTCGGTTGCTCACGACCGAAATCGCGATCCGACACGCCGACCTGGTATCCTTCCGCTCAGTTGGCGCGACGCCGATGGGGATGCCAGGTTCCCCGTATCCACCTGGCTGACGGAGGGGACTGCCATTTTGGTACGTCCTTTTGTATTGTGTCCACGTCCAAGGAGCGCCCGCGTGCCGCAACCGCTCGATGACTCCGTTCTGCTAGAGACGACTAATCGCGGGCTACCGCTGTACCGGGCGCTGTCGCCGTTTCGGTCCTTCGTGGCCGATCAGGTGTCGGGCGGTATTCTGTTGCTGCTGGCGACGGTGGTGGCGCTGGTCTGGGCCAATTCGCCGTGGGCGGACGGCTACACCCGGCTGTGGAACCTGGACGCCAGCATCACGATCGGCACGGTCGAGTTGGTCCACTCCCTGCGGGATTGGATCAACGACGGCCTGATGGCCCTCTTCTTCTTCGTGGTCGGGCTCGAGATCAAGCGGGAGATCCTGGTCGGGGAGCTGAGCACCCGGCGCGGCGCCACGCTACCGATCGCGGCGGCGCTGGGTGGAATGGTGGTCCCGGCCCTGATCTATGTCTTCTTCAACGCCGGGGCAGCGGGGAGCAACGGTTGGGCGATTCCGATGGCGACCGATATCGCGTTCGCGCTCGGCGTGCTGGCGGTGATCGGCGACCGAATCCCGATCGGGGCGCGGATCTTCCTGACCGCCCTGGCGATCATCGACGATATCGGCGCGGTCCTGGTCATTGCCCTCGTCTACACCGGCGGCATGGAGGTGACGCCATTGCTCGCGGCAGCCGCTCTCCTCGTGGCCCTATTCGTGGCCAACCGGGCCGGCGTTCGCCAGCCGGCGGTCTATGCCGTGCTCGGGGTCGGCGTCTGGCTGGCGGTCTTTGCCTCCGGCGTCCATGCCACGGTGGCCGGTGTCCTCGTCGCGTTCATGATCCCGGTGCGGACCTGGATTCACCCGTTGGAGTTGGTGAGTGAGGGGCGGCGGCTGCTGGATGATCTGGCGGAGGCGAGCAGCCCGGCGGCATCGGTGCTCAGCAATCACGCCCAGCAGACCATCATTCACCGCCTGAACGATTCGGCGTCGCGGGCTGAGACCCCGTTGCAACAGCTCGAGCATGGCCTCAATCCCTGGGTTGCCTACGGTATTGTGCCGCTGTTTGCGCTGGCGAACGCGGGGGTGACGTTGCCAGCCGACCTGAGCGCCGCGGTGACGGACCCAATCCTCCTGGGGATCGTTGGCGGGCTCGTGCTCGGCAAGCCGGTCGGCATCATCGCGGCGACCTGGTTGGTGGTTCGCCTTCGCCTAAGCAGCCTCCCGGCCGAAGTCACCTGGCGACAGATCGGGGGGCTCGGCCTGCTGGCCGGGATCGGCTTCACGATGTCCATCTTCATTACCGGACTCGCCTTCACCTCGATTGAGCTCACGAACGCGGCCAAGCTCGGCATTCTCGCCGGGTCGCTGATTGCCGGCATCGCCGGCTGGCTGGTCTTACGCACGGTGCCGGACCGGTCCGCGCGGGCGAACGCCGCGAGCGAGCCGGCCGGCTGAGCCGCCCCGTGCATTCGGCGTCGCCGCTGTCTCGAAACGTGGCGCCTCTAGCCGCTCGGCCCGCTTCCGGGTCACGCCGCTATCGCTCGTTGTCCCTCGGGGCGAGCGGCCACCCGCTGAATGGAGTGACGAAAGTCATCCCGGATGGAATGCCGTCCGGCACTGTTGGGCCGTCCCCGCGATCGCTAGATTGATAGCGGGGGAAACCACACGGTTTCCCTAACACACGGAGAGGGCACGGCAGTGACACACGACGTCATGATCGACATACAGGATCTACGAGTTAAGTTCGGCAACCACACGGTCGTCGATGGGCTCAGTCTCGAGATTCGCCGGGGCGAGGTCTTTGGCCTGCTAGGCCCCAACGGCGCCGGCAAAACGACGATCTTGGCCGCAATCCAGGGCTTGCGCCGGCCAAACGCCGGCACCATCCTGGTCGATGGCCTCGATGTGGCGCGGGAGCCGTTTGCTGTCAAACGCCGGCTCGGGGTCCAATTGCAGAAAACGGCGTTCTTCCCGATGCTGCGCGTCAAGGAGATGGTCGCGCTGTTTGCCGCGCTGTATGAGCAGTTTCCATCCCCACAAGAGATCGCGGCACTCTTGGCGCGCTTCGGCTTGGAGTCCAAGGCGGAGGCCCGGCCCGGCCAGCTCTCGGGCGGCCAGCAACAACGGCTGGCGCTGGCCCTGGCGGTCGTCAACAGCCCGACGATCGTGCTGTTGGACGAGCCGACGACCGGGCTCGATCCCCAGGCGAAGCGCGGGGTCTGGGGCGCCATCGAGCGGCTGCGGGACGAAGGGCGAACCGTCCTCCTCACGACCCATTCCATGGAAGAGGCCCAGGTGCTCTGCGACCGGGTCGGCATAATCGACGCCGGCCGGCTGGTTGCGCTGGGGACGCCGGCGGCGCTGATCGAACGCCACGCGCCGCCGCTGGCCGCCGCCGAGGCCGCCCGGCGCGAGCCGAACTTGGAAGATGTGTTCCTGGCCCTGGCGGGCCGCCGGTTGGCGGAGCCAGCCGAGGATTACGTGGCGGACGCGGCGTAACGTCTGCCCGGTCACGTTGCGAATGAATCGAAACCAGAGGAGACGACGATGCGACGGTTTGCGATATTGACCCGAATGTTCGGACTGATGAATCTCCGAGACCGGGAAGCACTGTTCTGGTATTTCGTGTTCCCGATCGGCTTGCTGCTGGTTTTGGGAGCGGCGAACCTTGGTTCTGGCGCGGCGCCGGGGGTGGTCGCGGCCTGGTTGATGGCCGGCGTTCTGGTGATGAACATCATGACTGCCGGGCTTGCCGGCGATGCCACCTGGCTGGCGACCATGCGCGATCGCGGCGTCTTGCCGCGGTTGCGGGCCGCTCCCTTGCCAGTGACCGATCTGGTCGCCGCCTACACGGTCGTCCGGCTCGGGCTGGTGATGCTGCAATCGGCGCTGATCGTGACCGTGGCGATGGTCGTCTTCGGCGTCCGGCCGGGCTGGGACACGCTGATCCCGGCGATGCTGGTGACGTTGGTGGGCGGGGTGGTCTTTCTCCTGCTCGGGCAGGCCCTGGCCGCCGCGTCGCCGACGGCCAGCGCGGCCAATGTGCTCAGCAACATGATCTACTTCCCGCTCCTGTTTCTGAGCAACCTCGTGATTGGGATCGACGCCTTTCCGGATTGGCTGGAGCGCATCGCCCAATGGTCGCCCGCCGCCTTGTTGGTCGATCTGCTGCGGCCGATCCTGACCTCCGATCAGGCGCTGCACGCGGTCTGGATCAACCTGGCGGGCTTGCTTGGCTACGGGGTGCTGGCGCTACTCGTCGTGGCCCGCTGGTTTCGCTGGGAGTCGCGCGTCTAGATCGGGATCCCGCCCACGCTCCCCGATTGGGGCCTGGGCGGGATCCGCCGCGCCGGGCGGGCGATGCGGGTATGCTGTGACCGCATCGTTACCGGGTTCAGGCAGCATCCGGCAATGGATAGACCGGTAAGGGGTTGATAGTAGGCTGATGACGGCCATCCGGCAGCGCGGCGATAACGAGGCTGAGGCGTATCGCCGGTTCGAGGGGCGGGTGGTCCTCTTCTGGACCGGTCTCACCTACCTCACCGCCGGCCTCGGCCTCTGGAGCCTCCAGGCGAACCGGCCGGAGGCGTTGCAGGGGTGGTCGCTGGTCGGGCTGGCCGCCCTGCTCGCCACCTTCTTCCTCCTCTTCCACCGAGTCTTCCGCGGGCCCGAGTTTCCCCCGGCGTGGCAGGTTGCCGTCTATGGCGCCGCCCAAACCGTGGTCGTCCTCGCCCTGCTCAGGCTTTACTCCGGAGATTTCTTCGGACTGGCGATCGCGCTCACGCTCCAAGTGATGAGCGTCCTCCCGCTTCGCCGCTGGCCGGTTCCGGTCGCCGGCCTGCTCGCGGTCGTCGCCATCGGCTTCGACGTACCAAGTCTGGTGCGCCAGGGCAATCTGGGGACCGTTTTAGCGATTGTCTTGCAGGTGCTGATGTGGGTCTCCATCTTCGGCGTGGCGCTGGTGCTGCTGCGGCAGCGCGAGCGGCTGGCCCAACTGGTCGAGGAGCTGCGCCAGGCGCACGAAGAGCTGCGCCGGGCCGCGGCCCAGGCGAATGAGCTGGCAGCCTTGCGGGAGCGGACCCGGTTGGCCCGCGAGATGCACGACAGCCTCGGCCATGCCCTGGTCACGGTAAATGTCAAACTCGAGGTCGTCGAACGACTCTACGCGCGCGACCCGGCGCGGGGCGTCACCGAGCTGCGCGCCACCCGTGATCTGGTCCGCCAAGCGATGGTCGATCTGCGGCACTCGCTCGATGACCTGCGGGGGCCGATCGCCCAACGGGGGCACCCGCCAGCGCGGGACGTTCCGGTCGATCTCCACCAGCATCTGGCCGAGCTGCAAGCGCGGACGTCGCTGGTGGCGACGAGTGAGATCGCGCCCGAGGTGCCGGAGCTGCCGCCGGCGATCGCGACGGCGATGTGGGCGGTGCTGCTGGAGGCGCTCCAAAACGTGGAGCGGCATGCCGCCGCCGGGAGCGTCGTCGTCAGCCTGCGTCGCCAGGGCGCGGCGATCGTGCTCCGCGTGGCGGACGATGGGACGGGACTGCCGCCCGCCGCGCTCGCCCGCTCCGGGCATTACGGTCTGACCGGGATGCGGGAACGAGCCGAGGAGCTGGGGGGCGGGCTTCGCCTTCTGCCCCGGCCAGGGGGAGGCACGATCGTGGAGGCGACGTTTCCGCTCGACGGAACAACGGCGGAGCCAGGCGCCGGCGAGGCGATGCCGGCAGCGCGGCGTGACCTGATGCTGGACCGGGGTGCCCGATGACGAGCATCCGGATCGTGCTGGCCGAGGATCAGACCTTGATGCGGCAGGGCTTGCGCACCATCCTCGAGTTGGAGGACGGCTTCGAGGTGGTGGGGGAAGCGACCACCGGCCAGGAAGCGATTTCCCGCGTCTTGGCGTTGCGGCCCGACATTGTCCTGATGGATGTCCAGATGCCGGAGCTGGACGGGGTCGCCGCCACGGCGCAAATTACCGCTGCCGCGCCCGCCACGCGGGTCATCATCCTCACCACTTTCGAGCGTGAGGAATACGTC
>JACCYK010000038.1 GCA_013696525.1 Chloroflexia bacterium | reverse complement strand
GCGCGCGACGCCGCGATGCGGGCGGCGGCGCGAGCCACGGGGTTGACCATCACCGAAGCCTACGCGGCCGACTTTGTCAATCAAGTCTACGACCACACCCGCGACGCGATCGTCCTGGCCCCGGTGTTCGCCTTCGCGGTGCCGCCCCGAGCCCGGATTGAGCTAAGTGAAGATTTCGGTGATTACGCCTGGTGCGAACGGGAGGAAGCGACCGCCCGGACCATCTGGTCCGGTCAGCGCTGGGCGATCCGCCACATCGACGAAGTGATCGGGCTCGGTGGTCCCGACGCCGAGTTCTACCGGGTCCAGTAACAACGCGAGTAACGACCACGTCGTATAGTAGCGTGAACGAATGGGATCGACCGCGACTATTCGGCAGAGGGCTGGACCAGCGCGGCCAAGAGGAGGCAAGATGGAGAACCGATCAACCATGATGGAGCAACCGCGGCGACAGCTCACCCGGCGCGCGATCGTCGGCGGCGCGGCCGGGCTGACCGGGGCCGGGATGCTCGTCGCCCGCGCCCGGCGGGCCGGCGCCCAGGCAACGCCCGAGGTCGTGGGCACGGTGCAGGTCGGCCTGATCACCTCGCAATCAGGCTCGCTTCAATCGTATGGGGAGCAGTACCTGACCGGCTTCGCGATCGGGCTCGACTATGCGACCGGCGGCACCGGCGTCGCCAACGGCTACCAAATCGAGACCACGATCCGGGATGACGGTGGAGTGCCGGACACCGCCGTGGCGGCCGCCCGCGACCTGATTGGTCAGGGTTTTCGTATCTTGGGCGGCTCGGTCGTCTCCGGCGTCGGCCTCCAGGTGGCGCCGATCGCCGAACAGAACCAGGTGCTCTTCATCAGCGGCCCCGCCGCCACTGACGGCCTGACCGGGATCAACCCCTACACGTTTCGATCCGGTCGCCAAACCTACCAAGACATCCTGACCGCCGCCTCGTTCCTTGAAACCCTGGAGGGGCAGAACGTCCTCGTCTTTGCCCAGGACACTGCCTTCGGCCAGGCGAACGTGGCCGCGGTCGACGCCGTCTTCGGGGCCGAAGGGGCGACCGTCGACTCGCTGCTGGTCGCCCAGGACGCGCTCGACTTCGCCCCGTTTGCCGCCCAAATCCTCGACCGCGCACCCGATCTCCTCTTCGTCGCTTGGGCCGGAGCCACGGCGACGGCGATGTACAGGTCGCTCGACAACCAGGGTGTGCTGGAGGCCACTCGGGTCGTGAGCGGTTTGGACCAGCGCTCCTCGTACCCCATCTTCGGTCCGGCCGCCGGGCAGATCTCGTTCCTGTCGCACTACATTTACCAGGCGCCCGAGAACGAGGCGAACCAGTTCCTGATCGACCGCTTGGCCGAAGCAGGGACAGTCCCCGACCTGTTCATGCCCGATGGCTTCAGCGGCGCTCAAATGGTTGTGCGGGCGGTCAGCGAGACGGGCGGCGAGGATGTCGACGCGATGATCGCCGCCCTCGAAGGGTTCGCCTTCCCGGGCCCGAAGGGTGACTACACGGTCCGTCCCGAGGACCACGCGCTGTTGCAGCCGATGTTCCAGGTCCGCCTGGTCCAAGACGGCGACGAGTTCGAGCCGGAGCCGATCACTACCCTGTCACCGGAGGCCGTGGCGCCCCCAATCCAAGAGAACTGGTAAGCGCGACCGCGTACCGTTGACGGAGGTCGTCACGAGCATGAGCGCGGAGCGCCCGGATGGAGCGAACATCCTCGAAGCGCGGGGTCTTTCCCTCCGCTTCGGCGGCGCCACGATCGTCGACGACGTCTCGCTGGCGATACCGGAGGGACTGTTCGTTTCGATCATCGGGCCGAATGGAGCCGGCAAGACCAGCTTCTTCAACCTGCTCAGCGGGCTCTACCGGCCGACCGCCGGCCGCGTCTTGCTGGACGGCGCGGATTTGAGCGGCCTGCCTCCCGCCGCGCGAGTACGGCGAGGGCTGGGGCGGTCGTTCCAACTGACGAGCATTTTTCCTGGACTGTCAACGTTCGAGAATGCGCGGCTGGCCGCCCAAGCGGCGCGGGCCGGCAACTTCGCGTTTTGGCGAAGCGCGACGCGTGATCGGACGGTGCGAGAGCGCGCCGTGTGGGCGTTGGAGACGGTGGGGCTGCGGGGCCGGGATCAGGCGCTCGCCGGGTCGCTCGCCCACGGCGACAAGCGTAAGCTAGACTTGGCGCTCCTTCTCTGCGGCGAGCCGCGGGTGCTGTTGCTCGACGAGCCGACGGCGGGGGTCAGCGCCGAAGAGGTGCCGATCATGCTTGACGTGATCCACCAAATCCGTCGAGTGGAAGGAAAGACGATCCTGATGGTCGAGCACAAGATGGATGTCGTCCACGACCTCTCGGACCGGGTCGCGGTCCTCGCCAACGGCCGCCTCGTCGCCTACGACACGCCGGCGACGGTGATGGCCGATCCCTTCGTCCGCTCCGCCTACCTGGGGGTGACGTGAGCAGCGCCGCCGCATCCGCCGCGGCCACCGCCGGAGCGCCGGTTGAGCGATCGATGCTGCAACTGAGCGACGTCCACACCTACATCGGTGAGTCGCACATCTTGCAAGGCGTTTCGTTCGCGGTCGCCGCGGGGCGGGTCACGGTCCTCCTCGGCCGCAATGGGGCCGGCAAGACGACGACGCTGCGTACCATCCTCGGCCTGCTCCCCGCCCGGACGGGCACGATGACGTTCGACGGAGTCGCGCTTGGCGGGCGCCGTCCGCACGAGAT
>JACCYK010000027.1 GCA_013696525.1 Chloroflexia bacterium | reverse complement strand
GGCCAGCCGCACCATTGCCGCCCAATGGTTTGAGCGGAAGCGGGGCCGTGCCCTGGGCCTGGTCGCCCTCGGTGGCTCGCTCAGCCTGGCGCTAGTCCCGCTGGCCAACGATGTCCTCATCGATCGGTTCGGTTGGCGGATCGCCTGGCGCATCGACGCCGTGGTGATCTGGCTCGTCCTGGTTCCGCTTGTCGCGCTGGCGGTTCGCGGCAAACCGGAAGACGTTGCTCAGCATCCGGATGGTCATCCACCGCTGGTACGACCGCCGGCGGAGGTGCCGAGCCGGGTGGAGACAGCAAGCGCCTGGGGACCGCGGCAGGCGATGCGCACGCGCACGTTCTGGTTGCTGCTGGGGGCCAGCATGGTGCCAGGCTTGATCGTCACCGGGCTCGATTTCAACCAGATATCGATTCTTACCGGAGACGGGCTGTCGTCGACGACGGCGGCGAGCGTCTTCACGGTATCGGCGATCGCCGCCCTGCTGGCGTCGTTCGCCGGCGGCTGGCTCGTCGATCGCGGTCCGCCACGCTACGTGCTGGCCATCGGCCAAGGAGCCTTGGCGGTCGCCATGCTGGTGCTCATCGCGGTGGACGGGACCGGCTGGGCGATCGCCTATGGCGCGGTCCGAGGACTCGCCCTAGGGACCTGGGCCGTGGCGATCGACGCCACCTGGCCCGCCTACTACGGACGTCGCCGGCTCGGCAGCATCCGCGGCATCACCTTCGCCGCCGAAATTGTCGGCGCCGCGCTCGGTCCGATTCCATTCGGCCTTGTCTACGATGCCACGGGCGACTACACCGCGGCTATCCTCGGCCTGCTCATCCTTCCCGTGGCGGCAGCCGGCGCGGTGCTGGCGGCGACGCCCCAAGACTGACACCCGATCCGGTCCCCACCGCCAGCGAGGCGCTGAGCTAACTCCGCGAGGAGCAGCGAGCCCCGTACGGTGTCGCCGAAATGAACGAGCGGGGAATGCCAGGGGTGCGTTGGGGGTTGCCGGACGATGGGTGGAACGATGGCGGACCGCGCCGGAGCGGTCGCACCTCGGGCCGGGAGAAGCGGCGATCGTGGCATCAAGCGCCGCGGCCCTCAGCGCCCCCCGGCACATCCTCGAATGCCGCCGGCTCAGGAAGCGTCCCATCGAGGCGGTCCCACCAGTAGTCGGTCGTTTCGGCGCTGTACTTGTCCGGCACAAAGTGACGGTACGCCATCGTCTGCAAGCCCAGGTGCATCAGCTCCCGCCCGTACGGCAGGTACTTGAAGATATTCGCCACCTGAACATGCCGCTGGTGGCTGAAATCCGGCAGTTGGCCAGAGAGGAAGAGCGTGATCACGTTCCGAAATCGGCGCTCGGCCCGGAGCGATTCGATATCACGCTTTGGTTTGCCGGTCGCCGTCAACGAGGTCACCGCGCTCCCCCGGTTTCAAGGTCACGCGCGTAAAAATCAGGAAGGCCGTCCGCGGCCCGGATCGCGGCGGCCATGGCCGGGACATCGTAGGCCGTGCGGCGGATATCGACCCGGGGGTCGCCGCCGTCGTCGATTTCCAACAGCACCCAGGCCGCCCGCGGGTCGCCATCCTTCGGCTTGCCGGCGCTGCCGGCGTTGACCATCAACACGCCGGCGATCTCCTTGATCCAGGGTTTGTGGGTGTGGCCGAAGACGAGGATGTCGCAGTCGGCGCCGCGGGCGATTCGCTCCAGGCTGCGGGGGTCGCGATCCTCGAACAGGTACTCGTTCATCCGGCGCGGGCTGCCGTGGACCAGGCGGACCCGCTTGCCGCCGGCCTCGAACCGGATCTCCGCCGGCAGCGACCGCAAATACGCCTTGTGCACGTCGATCGTCTGTCGACGGCTCCAGAAGAGTGACTCCTGCCCGCGGGCTGCCTCGGCCTCGTCTTTATACGCACAGCCGCAGTCGTCCCGGTCGAAGCCAACCCCGTCGTCATAGTTTCCCATGATGGTCGGGATGCCCCGGTCTTTGATGATGGCCACGGTCTCGTTCGGACAGGCGCCATACCCAACTAGATCGCCCAAGCAGTAGACGGCATCCGGCGCGATCGTCGCGATCTCCGTCAGCACCGCCGTCGTGGCGGCGACATTACTATGCAGGTCGCCGAAGATGGCGATTCGTTGCCGCACGGGTTGATCCCTCCTCACCATCGTCTGAGCCGGGCCGCGATCATTCGGGCTTGTGGGCGCGGACGAAGGCGCTGACCAACTGGCCGCCAGCCGCCGCGTAGCGAGCATAGGCCGACGCATCCCATTCGCTAGCGGCGCTGCCGCAACACGAGTCGTCACCGAGGCTCGCCGCCAATTGTCGCGGCTCGTAGACCCGGGTCACTTCGACTTCTACCCGGTCAAATCCCGCCTCGCCGAGCAGCCGGCGATACTCTTGCTCTTCGAGCGCCCCCGCCACGCACCCAACCCAGGCTTCCATGTTGGCCCGCAGGTCGGCCGGCAGCTCGCCCCGCGCCACGACGTCGGAGACCGCGAACCGGCCGCCCGGCTTCAAGACGCGAAACGCCTCCCGCAACACCTGGCCCTTGTCCACCGCCAGATTGATCACGCAGTTGGAGATGACGACATCGGCCGTGGCCTCCGGCAGCGGGATCTCCTCGATGTGCCCCTTCAGGAACTTCACGTTCGCCGCGCCCGCCTCGATCCGGTTCCGCTCCGCCAGGGCCAGCATCTCGTCCGTCATATCGAGCCCATAGGCGAACCCAGTGGGCCCCACCCGCTTGGCCGAGAGCAACACGTCGATGCCGCCCCCGGAGCCGAGATCGAGGACCGTCTCCCCGGCCTTCAGCTCGGCTAGCGCCGTCGGATTGCCACAGCCAAGCGAGGCTTGCAGCGCGGCCGCCGGGATCGAGGCCGCCTCATCCCGCGCGTACAGGTCGCCCGTGATCGGATCGGCGTCCCGCTCGCCGCCACAACAGCCGCCGGCGGACGTGACCCTGGTTGCTTGGGCCGCGTATTTGGCGCGCACGGTGTCGCGCAGCTCATCCGCCGGGATCACCACGTTGGAGCTTGTCATCTTCGATCCTCCTGAGATTGACGAATGTCTATCTCTGCTCGCGAAAAAAACACGTCAGCCCGTCTTCGCCAGCCGAACCGGTTCTGGTCCCGGAATCGCCCCCCGCACGAGAGCGACGCCGGCCGGCTCGGCCTGGTAGTGAACCCAAACCCCACGCCGGGTCGCGGCGATCATCCCCGCTTCCTTCAAGACCTTCAGATGATGCGAGATCGTCGGCTGCGAGACCGTGAATCGGGCCACGATATCGCAGGCGCAGATCGGCTCCTGTTGGGCCGCGATCAACCAGAAGATCTCCAACCGGGTCGGATCCGCCAGGGCCTTGAACCCGGCGACCAGACGATCGCGCTCCCTGGCCGCGAGCGGCTTCGGGATAACCGGATCGATACAGCAGCCAGCGGGACGAACCTTCATGTTCATGCCGGCATCATAGGCGAGAGATAGATGATTGTCAATATATTGCCGTCTCGCCAGTGGCGGTTTGCTCCTGGCAGGGCAGCACGCGGGCTCAGGCGTGCTCCGGTGCCGCCTCATCCAGCACCGCCGCCAGCTCATCCGGTCGCGAGAACATCGGCCAGTGGCTGGTCAGCAGCTCGACAAAGCGCCACTCCGGCCCGGCCATCATCGTTCCCATCGGATGCCCGCTGGCGATCAACCCTCGCACCGCCGCTTCCGGAAAGCTGCACAGAATCGCTATTTTCGGCAAGGCCTCCCGCTCCGGGTTGGTCAATCGCAATGGCTCGGTGTAGGTCTTGAATGGCTGCGGCGTCATCCGTGCCGCCGCCGCCGCTCGCGTCTCCGACGTGATCCCGTTCAGTCCCGCCCCCAACTCCGTTTCCAGTTCGTCCCAGCTCAGCGGCGGCAGCAGCCAGCCGTCCCCGCCGGCCGCCACTTTCCGCTCGATGAAGTCCCGAATCGACGGATCGAGCTCGATGTACGCCAGCCCATCCGGAATCGGACCCGAATCGACGTACACAACCCGCCCGATCCGCCCCGCCACCCGATCCGAAGCCCCCGTCACCGGCACCCCGCCGTAGCTATGCCCGACCAGCACCACGTCGCGCAAATCGTTCGCCGCGATGACCTTGACGATGTCCGCGATGTGCGTCTCCAGCCCCACCTCCGGCGTCGCCTCGTCCCGCCGCTCGCCGAGCCCGGTCAGCGTGACCGGATAGACCTCGTGTCCCGCCCGCCGCAGCTTGTCGGTCACCTCATCCCACGCCCAACCGCCGAGCCAGGCGCCGCCCACCAAAACGATCGTTGCCATCGTGTTTTGCTCCTCCGACTTCATCACATTCCCGAACCTATCGTACAGAGAAAATATGACAGCTCGTGTCATATTTACATGTCCACGCCAACTCGCACTGGACGCACTGACGGCGTGAGTTCCACACGACACGTTCGCGCTAAATGTGCTATAATTCCTCTGAATCAAGAGCGGGGGGATGAGACCGGAAACGGTGGAGTCGGCCCCCGATTTTTGTTATCCGGCGATCCGTGTCATGTGTATTCGACGAGATGCCGCATATCTTCGATATACCAAAGCCTCCCCCGAGCTTCCTTCTTCAATAGCGTTGAGCAGTACCCACGATTGGGGCTGAGGATTGCACCCAGTTTGTTTTCCGTACGTAAGTGCGCAACCAACGAGTAATAGTCGCCGTCTCCCGAGACGAGCACGGCCCGATCATAATGAGCGAAATCCACCATCGCTTGCAGCACCAGGGCCGCATCGACGTTCCCTTTCACGTTGCCATAAGCATCTTTCGTGACTGGCTTGAAGCGGAGTTCGTACCCACACTGACGGAGATAGACGTAGAGCCGCTCTTGGCTCTCCAAATATCCAAGAAAATAGTAGCTGGTCGTCACCTGGTACTGCCGCGCAAGATAGCCGCGTAGCTTCCGATAGTCGAGTCTCCAGCCGACCTGCATGATGCCGGAATGGAGATTCTGACCGTCGATAAACGCGTAGTTTGCCACGGCTGACGACCCCCACATACGACGAGCAACGGCGAACGACCCGGCCAAGAGTTGTGTCAAGTGTCCGCTTACACCGACAGCGCCGCCAGCCGGGCCGCGTTCCGGTTGTGCTCGGCCACCACCGGCGGCAGGTCGAGCGTGGTCAGCTCGCCATCCGCGACAATGACGCGGCCGCCGACGACGGTGTGGCGGGCCGCGGTCGGGGCGCAGAAGACCACCGCCGCCACCGGGTCGCTCAAGCCGCCGGCGTAGGCGACGTGGTTGAGATCGAGCGTGAAGAAATCGGCGCATTTACCCGGTTCCAACGAGCCGAGGTCGGGCCGGCCCAACACCGCGGCGCCACCGATGGTGGCGATCTCCAGCGCCTCCCGCGCCGTCATCCATTCCGCCGCTCGCAACGGATCGGAGGTGGAGAGCACCGTCTCCGGCCCTTCCGGCGGCCGCAGCCCCATCTTCAACCGGGCCAGCAACATCGCTTCCCGCACCTCGACCAGCAGGTTGGAGCCGTCGTTGCTGGCCGAGCCATCGACCCCCAGCCCCGTCTTCACCCCGGCCGCGAGGTATTTCTTGACCGGGGCGATGCCCGAGGCCAGGCGCATGTTCGACGAGGGACAATGGCAGACCCCGGCCCCCTTCTTGGCAAAGAGCCGGATCTCGTCGTCGTTGACGTGGACGGCATGGGCGTACCAGACGTCGTCACCGACCCAATCGAGCGTTTCCATGTAGGCGACCGGCCGCAGGCCGTTGTGCTGGAGGGTGAAGCGCTCCTCGTCCAGGGTCTCGCACAGGTGGGTGTGCAACCGCACCCCGTACTCGCGGGCCAGCGCCGCCGACTGCCGCATCAGCTCTGGCGTCACCGAAAAGGGCGAGCAGGGCGCCAGCACGATCTGCACCATCGACCCCGGTTTGGCGTCGTGGTAGCGCTGGATGACGCGCCCCGAGTCGGCCATGATCGCCGCTTCGTCCTCGACGCACTCGTCAGGCGGCAGGCCGCCCTTCGATTCCCCCAGCGACATGCTGCCGCGCGACACCACGAAGCGGACCCCGACCTCGGCGGCGGCGCCGATCTGGTCATCGACCCGGCAGCCGTTCTGGAAGACGTAGGCATGGTCGAAGACCGTGGTGCAGCCGGAGCGGGCCAGCTCGGCGCAGCCGACGATCACCGCCGTCCGGGTGTCTTCCGGGGTCCGGCTCGACCAGACCCGATAATGCGCCCGCAACCAGGGGAAGAGGTTCGTGTTCTGGCCGGCGGGCAGGTTGCGGGTCAGCACCTGATCGAGATGGTGATGGCAATTGATCAGCCCCGGCAGCAGGATGTGGCCACCCAGATCGAGCACGGTGTCGGCGGTCTCCGGCAGCTCGGCGGTGGGACCGACCCGCTCAATCATCCCGTCGCGGGCGAACAGGCCCGCCCGCGGGATCTCCCGGCGCGCGCCATCCATGGTCACGACCAAATCAGCGTTCTTCGCCAGCAAGGTGCCCATGCCGTCCCCTTTCGCGGTTCATCGCCCGGAGGCGTCTACCCGGTTCATGCGCTGGTATGATCGCAGGAATTATTGATCGAGGACGAGGGGATGGGCGGACCATGCCGGGCGAGCTGCTGCTGGGAATCGACATCGGCACCTACAGCGCCAAAGGGGTCCTCTGCACCCCCGGCGGTGAGGTCGTGGCCGAGGCCGCGATCGAGCATGAGCTGAGCCTGCCCCGGCCGGGATGGGCCGAGCATGACGCCGATGAGATCTGGTGGGGTGAATTCGTCGGGCTCTGCCGGATGTTGCTGGGCGATCGCTATCGTGGCGATGACGTCGTTGCCGTGGCGGCGAGCGCGATCGGGCCCTGCCTGCTGCCGGTGGACGCCGCCGGCCGTCCCCTGCGGCCCGGCATCCTCTACGGCATCGATACCCGCGCCTCGGCCGAGATTGCCTGGCTCAACGACCACCTGGGCGA
>JACCYK010000018.1 GCA_013696525.1 Chloroflexia bacterium | reverse complement strand
GTACTCCACCGAACGTCGTGGCGAGCAGCATCGATGCCTCAGCAATCAGCGAACCGGGTCTTACCCCTCATCGTCGTCCTTCAATCGGGTGAAGGCCTCCGAGATCGCGATCGCGAACCCCGGGACGACGGTTGAGCGAGCGAGGCCGGTCGCGTGCTCAACTTGCTCGTACTGGCCGTCCGCCAGCGTGAAGATGGTCAGCGTACGGCGGAACGGGTCGACGATCCAGTATTCGCGCACGCCGGCCGTGGCGTACATCGCCTTCTTTCGCACCGGGTCGTACACCCGGCCGCGCCGGGAGAGAACCTCGACCACCAGGTCGGGCGGTCCATCGATGAATCGGCCGTCCGAACTATGGAATGGTCACGAGAGACAAAGAGGATGTCCGGTTGGATCGCATTGTAAGGCGATAGCACCACATCGACCGGCGCGGTGAACACCTCACCCAGATCCCCCGCCCAAACATGGAGCGACAGGCGGGTGCTCAACCGGTTCACCACTCGCCGGTGATTCGTGGATGGCCCAGGCGACACGATTAACTCCCCGCCAATGATCTCATAGCGGTTGCCATCGTCCGGCATGCCTGCCAAGTCAGGATAGGTGTAGGTGTGCAAAGCGACGGACATCGCGGCCTCCTTTGCCTCGCCTCCCTGTAATGGTCGTGGGCACGATCCGGATTGTCAATGCGAGCCGCACTCGGTCGGGCATGGCTTCGGAGACGGGGTTGATCGCACCACCAGCCTTCCTGATCTGACCCGTTGGGGAAACATCAGCCGTCCTCGCGGAGCGAGGGTAGTTCGATCGGTGTCGGCTCGCTACTCGCCATCCCAGGGCAGATCGGTCAAGGTCGGAGACCCTGCCTCAGGCGTACCGTTCCTGGTGGACGAAGGCGGCGACCGGCTTTCGGGTTTCGGCCTGGCCCCGCTTCGGCTTCAGGCCGCCGGGGACGGCGGGGTAGCCGATGGAGAGGACGGTCCGCGCGATCGTGGTATCGGGGGCGCCGATGATGGCGCGGGCATCAATCCGGCCCTGGCCGCTCCACCAGCCGATGCAGGAACCGAGGCCGTGGGCGGCGGCGGCGAGCATGATGCGCTCCGCCAGGCGGCCCTCGTCGTAGGCGGCGAACTCCGCGTTCTCGTTATCTAGCACCAGCACGATCCCTAACGGAGCGCCGGCCAGATGCTTGGCGTAGCCATTCAGGGTGGCCAATTGGTCCAGGGTCTCCCGGTTCCGCACCACCACCAGGTCCCACGGTTGCAGGTTGCGGGCGCTGCCGGTCCAGCGTGCGACCTCATAGGCATCATCGAGGAACGCCTCGGGCACCGGGTCGGGGCCAAAGTCGCGGACGGCGCGGAGGTCGCGCAGCAGCTTGATCACGTCGCGGCGAGCGTGGAGTTCAGACATGTCACGATCCTTCCCTCGGACCTGGCGAGGCGCTTTCACAATCAATCGGTGACGCGAATCGGGTATAAGCGTGCCGTGTCTCTCCCGTGGTCGTCAAGGATGCTCCCGCGTAAGGATGAGTGGAAAAGACCAGCGCTCAAAGGCTAATCCATTAGCGGCAGGCGTCTTGCCCGGCGGGCGATCTCCGGGTAGGCGTTCTCCCGTGTCCCGATGTAGTAGACCACGCATGTTTGCCCAGTGATAACGTATGCGGCGCGGTAAGCACCGCTCCCCGGAAGGCTGAACTTGAGCGCGCGTGAGCCTCTTAATGCTCCAGTGAGGGCATCTCCTTTTCGCGGATTCGTTTCCAGCTCCGTCAGAATCTCAATGATCCGCTCCTCCGGTTGCCCCAGCTTCTCCAGATCCTTCTCGGCTGCCGGCAACAACTTGACGCGAAACCGTTCCGTCGTCATTAATCACATACCCCTTTCGGGCAGCGTAATCGCGGAGATCAGTGGTCCTTCCCGCTTCGAACTCACGGATAGCGTATTCCGCCATGACATCGAACGGATTCCGCGCCCGGGCGACGCGAAACACGTCGCCTTCCGGCTCGGCCTCGACAACGAAGACATCGCCGGCTCGCAGGTTCAGCGCCTCGCGGACCGGCCGGGGAATCACCAAGCGGCCCTTGTTGTCCATACGCACCGGGGTCACCGTCGTTCCTCCTTCGTGGGATGGTGGGCATTTCCCACCGGCGCGAGTATGGAACAACGCACTCACCCGGTCAAGACGCCGGTGTCGCGAACGGTGCGGTCCGCGCTGACCAACCGACCCACAGGGAACCATTCGTCGATGTCCTCCGTCTTAAGCGGCAGAACCGAGACGAGAGGGGTCTCGTCGGCGGCCAAGGAGGCGAATATGCACCATCGTCGGACCCGTTCATCCTGGCTGTTCCCCGCGTTGCTGATGCTGGCGATCGTGGCGCCGCTGCTGCTCGTGGCGCCGGCGCGGGCGGATGGCATCATCATTGTCGAGCCGCCGGGGTGCGATCCCGTCTGTCCTGGCCCGGTCCGGATCGGCGATCAGCTCGTGGTCCGTTCGCACCGGGTCGATGTCGCCATCGCCGATCAGGTGGCGGTGACCAGGATCGACCAGGTCTTCCACAACCCGAACGACTGGGCGGCGGAAGGCACCTACATCTTCCCGGTGCCGGTCGATGCCGCGATCGCCGACTTTGCGATGTGGGTCGATGGCGAGCGAATCGAGGCCAACCTGCTCGATGCCGAGGAGGCCCGCCGCGTCTACGACGAGATCGTGCGCGAGCTGCGCGACCCCGCCCTGCTCGAATACATCGGCACCGGCGCCATCCAGGCCAGCGTCTTTCCCATTCCGCCGGGGGAGGATCGCCGGATCGAGATCGAGTATGGGCAGGTGATCCCGTCCGCACAGGGGCTCTCCCGCTACCGCTACCCGCTCAACACCGAGCGCTTCTCGGCCCGGCCGCTGGAGCGGGTCAGCGTCCGGGTGGAGGTCGAATCGGAGGCGCCGGTCCGGGCCGTCTACTCGCCTAGCCACGACATCGCGATCAGCCGCGAGGATGACAATCACTTCGTTGCCGGCTACGAGGCGACCGACGTCCTCCCCACCACCGACTTCGAGCTCTTCTACAACGTCTCGCCCGACCTGGTCGGCGCCAACCTGGTGAGTTACTACGATCCCGTAACGAACGAAGGGTACTTCATGCTGCTGGCGGCGCCGGGGATTGAGCGGGCCAGTGCCGACGAGGTCATCGCCAAGGACGTCGTCATCGTCCTGGATACGTCCGGCAGCATGGAGGGCGAGAAGATCGTCCAGGCGAAAGCGGCGCTCACCTACGTCCTCACCCACCTCAACCCGGAGGACCGCTTCAACGTTGTCCAGTTCAGCACCGGGGCCAACGACTTCGCGCCCGACCTGGTGCCGGCGGGCGAAGCGAGCGAGGCCATCACCTGGATCGAGCGGCAGGAGGCCAGCGGCGGCACCGACATTAACCTGGCGCTGCTCAATGGGCTGGCGATGGCCGCGCCGGAGCGGCCGACGATCCTGCTCTTCTTGACCGATGGCCTGGCCACGGAGGGCGAGATCGAGACGCCCCGCATTTTGGACAACGTGGCGCGTGCGGCGCCGGCGAATGTCCGGCTCTTCCCCTTCGGCGTCGGCGACGATGTCGATACGATCCTGCTCGATTCGCTGGCCCAAGCGCACCAGGGACGCACCACCTACGTCCGGCCCGGCCAGGATCTCGAGGAAGCGGTCAGCGCTTTCTATGGCAGTGTCAGCACCCCGGTCCTGGCCGACCTGGAGCTGGAGCTCGACGGGCCGCGGGTGGAGGATGTCTACCCGCAACCATTGCCCGATCTCTTCGCCGGGACACAGCTCGTCGTCCTCGGCCGCTACGCCGAGGGCGGGCCGGTCACGGTTACGCTGCGGGGTGAGGTCAACGGCGAGCCGCAAACCTTCGTCTACGAGGGGCAGGAGCTGCGCGCCAGCGGCGGCCACGATTTTCTCCCCCGGCTCTGGGCAACCCGGCGGATCGGCTACCTGCTCAACCAGATCCGGCTCCACGGCGAGCAGCAGGAGTGGATCCAGGCAATTATCGACCTCAGCGTCCGCTACGGCATCGTCACCCCCTA
>JACCYK010000683.1 GCA_013696525.1 Chloroflexia bacterium | reverse complement strand
CGGTCCCGAGCTGATGACAAGGATAGCCGTGACGAGTCTCAGCAGTGATTCGACTATCGCCACTCGCCCGCTCCTAACTCGCCGTGGTTCGCCGCACCAATGGTCCACACATCGTTGAGCATAAGTATACGTGATCCCATACCAATAGGGTTGGTGTTCACGCTCGTTCTCGCGGCGCAACGCCACCATAGTGAAAGTCGAAAGCGGCCAACGCTACCGAAAAACATTGCGGATAACATTCCGCGTAGCGATTGCCGGCCATCCGGCAATTTCGGCGTCGATACTGGGCAATTTCCACGTTGATAACGCTCGTCCCGGTCCTTGCCGCGCCCGATCGTGTCGGAAGTCGTATCCGATCGGAACCGGGCCGGGGCGGCGGCTCCGGTACTGTACATACAGGGGGTCTGGGTGCTCGGCCTGACTTGGTGCTTGCGCTCCATCAGGCCGCCGTTCGCGGACAGTGGCGTCCCCGGCGGTTCAGAGCGAACGAGAGGCGGAGACACAGGGGGTGCAGCCCCGGTCCCCGCCTCTCGCCATTCTCCGGCCCGCGGCGGGCCGGCCGCTCAGTACCCGGCCTCCAGGTCCACGACGTTCACCAAGTCCGCGCCGGCGACGAACCGCTTCGCGTTTTCAATCAGGATCTCGGACCCGCGCTCCCAGTAGCGCGGGGAGGCGCCGGACGTGTGGGAGGTAATCAAGACATTGCCCATCTCCCACAGCGGCGACTCGGCCGGCAGCGGCTCGGGATCGACCACGTCCAGCCCGGCGCCACCCAAATGGCCCGATTCGAGCGCCGCGATCAGGGCCGGGGTGTCTACCACGGGGCCCCGGCCCACGTTGTAGACATACGCGCCGGGCTTCATCGCCGAGAATTGATCGACGCCGAGCAAGCCGGCGGTGGATGGGGTGAGCGGCAGGCTGGTGACGACATGGTCAGCGACAGCCAGGAGCTCGGCCAAGCGTGTCATCGGCGACAGCTCGATCGGCAAGCCCGGCAGCGGCAGGTCGCGCCGGCGGACGCCAAGCAGGCGCAGGTTGAAGGCCGCCGCCCGCGCCGCGATCGCGAGCCCGATATCGCCGAGGCCAAGCAGCAGCAGGGTTTGCCGGTTCAGCTCGAACACGGACCGGTGAGTCTCGGTGTCCCGCCATTGATGGCGATCCTGTGCCCGCACCAAGTCCGGGATTTGGCGGGCAAAGGCGAGCATCATGGCCAGTGTATGCTCGGCGATATTCGGCGCATGGACGCCGCTGTTGTTGGTCAGGATAATGCCGCGCCGGGCGAGCTCCGCCAGCGGCAGGTTGTCCACCCCGGCGCCGCCGGTCTGAAGCCAGCGGACCCGGCCGGCGGCGGCCAGCAGCGACTCGTCAAACCGCCAAGCCGCGATCGCGTCCGCCTCCGCCACATCGGCGGCCGTCAGTGACTCCGCGACGAAGTCCACGGTCAGCCCTGGCACGGCCGCTCGAATCTTCTCGTGGGAGTCCGCCGGCACCGGTAACGAGACCACGAGCCGCGCTGACCGCGACGACGGAGAACCTGGCTCACTCATGGCAAAGATTTCCCTCACACATACTCGATTCCGGTCGTCGTCGCCCGGAGAGACGCTCGGTTCGAACGTTCGCCCCATCCCGCAACATTGCTAGCCCGATTAGTGTCCGGACACTCTCCAAGACGGGCCGTTCTCCGGTATACTTGGAGCCGTGGCCTGATCGACGCGGGGGAATCGATGCGCCTACTCCTCAGCCCGTCGCAATTCAGATACCTGGCCGGCCGGACGCGATCATCGCACGCGGCGCTGGTTGCGGCCCTGGTTGTGGCCCTGCTGGTGGCCGGCCTGATACCGGTGACAACCGTCGCCCAATCAGGCTCGAACGAGCTGCGCATCTCGGTCGCCTTCCCCGACGACGGCTTGGCCGCCGATGAGCAACTCTGCCTCGCCCTCTATCCCGGCGCCGCGCGGGATTTTAGCGCGCCGCCGCTCCAATCTCGCTGCCTCGATCCCGGCGGTGACCTCGCCACGTTCGCTGGTATCGCGCCCGGCACGTATCAGCTCGTCGCGCCCAGCGTCGGCTCCGTCCTGGATCAAAACCGCTACCAGCTCCAAGCGGCGGAAACCAGCATTCCCGAGGATATAGGCAACGCCTCCTACGAGGCGAGCCTACCGCTGGCGCTGACGCCGGAGCTATCCGGCAC
>JACCYK010000681.1 GCA_013696525.1 Chloroflexia bacterium | reverse complement strand
TGCGTGGGCCGGCCGGCCGCGGCGAACGCGCCGTTTGGGCTTCGGCGTCCGATTCCGGAGCGGCGTCCCCCGCGTCCTGATCCGGCGCGGCGGCCGCTTCGGCCGCGACCAGCTCCGGCTCCGGCTCCGGCCGCGCATCGTCGACGCCGGTTTCCCAGATTTCGAGCAGGCTCTGGCCATTGGTCGGTTCGGCGTCGGCGGTGGACAGGGTCGTCACGTCGCCGGGGTCTCTGGTGTCATCGGTCATGGTGGTGTCTACCTCGTGCGTCGGGCGGGTAAAACCGGCGGCGAGCTTGCCCGTGATCAGCGATCGCCGGCGCCTGATGCCAACCTTACACCTACCGCGTGGATCGTGCCGCGAGTTTCCAGGGCAAATTCGCGGCTGTCAGCACGTTGAGGTCGCGCCTAGGACAAAGACGCCGGCGCAAGCCGATACCGCTTGAAACGTACCGTCGATGCCGGCAGCGGCCAACGCCGCCAGCGCCTCGGCGCGACCCAGTAGTGCTCGGCCGGGTCCCAGTCCGCGCCTGAACGCGAGCGCTCGTGCTCCATTTGCCGGGTCGTCGCGAACGCGAGGTCCCCGATCACGATCCTGCCACCCGCGACCAGGTGATCCCGCGCCAGCGTTTGGAGTATCTGAACCTTGGCGCGGAGATCACATTCGAGAAGCACATACGTGGACACGATCCGGGAAAACCGCCGGCCGTCGAGCGCGGCCCAGTTCCCGAGCAGATCGAGCTCGATATTCGTCGCCTCCGGCACCGCTACCCTTGCTTGGGCGATCATCCGCGACGAGAAGTCGGTGCCCAGCACGACGCTGCCCTGGTCAACGACTAACCGGGTGAGCATCCCCGTCCCACAGCCCAGATCGAGCACGGTGGTCCCCTGGCCCGCCCCGGCCGCCGCCACGACCGTTGCCAGCACCGCGTCGTAGCCGGTAAACGGGAAGCCGTGGCTTTGGGCGACGGTGTCATCGTAGGACGCTGCCCAGTCGTCAAAAAGCTCGGTCCGGTCGTGTGTGCCCATACCTAATCCGCTCCCGGCGCCGGTTTGCTACGATGACGGCCGGACGATGAACGCCCCGGCGCTGATGAAATTATGCGAGGACCACGATTGCAATGAAGTTTGCCATGCGTGAGATGATGATCCCCGGCGCCACCCTGCCCGAGCGGCTGACCTGGTTGGAGCGCACGGGTCTCGATGCGATCGAGCTGCACGGCCCCGCCCTGGCGTTGCCGCCGGCGGAGCTGCGGGCGATCTTCGACGACTCGCCCATCGCCCTGGCCAGCCTCGACGGCGGGGTTGGCTTGCTCGATCCAGACCCCGCCAAGCGGGCGATGACGAAAGAGCAGATCCGGGCCCGGATCGATCTGGCCGGCGCCATCGGGGCGCGGGGCGTCTTGCTGGTACCACAATTCGGCCGCGGCCCGGCCCTGCCCGACCTCGCGCCGCTCACGAGCGGGGCCGACCTTGAGCGCGCCCTGCTCATCGCCCAGTTGAAGGAACTGGTCCCGGTCGCCGCGGCGGCGGGCATCCCGCTCTATCTCGAGCCGCTGAATCGGTACGAGGCATACATCGTCAACCGGATCGAGCAGGGGATGGCGATCGCCGCCGAGGTCGCGGGCGAGGGAAATCTCGGCGTAATGGCCGACTTTTTCCACATGGGGATCGAGGAGGTGGACATCGCCGCCAGCGTCCGGGCGGCGGCGGGCCGCATCGTCCATGTCCACGTTGCCGACAGCAACCGGCTGCTGCCGGGCCGTGGCCACCTCGATTTCGGCCCCGGCTTTGCCGCCCTCAAAGCGGGCGGCTACGACGGCTACCACGGCTTCGAGTGCCGGCTCGACGACGCGCCGAACGCGGCGGTGGCCGCCAGCATGGCCTACCTCCGCCGGGTCCACGACGCCGCCTGACCGGCAGGGAGAACAGACCGTGCCCCGTGAGCTCGTCGCCATCGCTCCCCGCACGCCCGTCTTGCGGAGTTACGAGGATGAGCCGTTAGGGCCGCGCCAGATCCGGATCCGAACCGAATTCGCGTCGCCCAAGCACGGCACCGAGCTGGTCGGCTATCGCAACGATCCGGCCGCCAGTCGCCCGTATGATCCGGCCCTCGGCGCGGTGATGCCCCGGCCGGCAACCACGGCCGGCGCCGTCTTTCCCCGTCGCCTGGGGAATATGGCGGTCGGCGTGGTCACCGGCCTGGGGAGCGAGGCGAGCCGGTTTAAAGTCGGCGACCGCGTCTTCGGCCATTTCCCGATCCGGGAGACCCAAACCACCGAAGAGACCAATGCCGACCCGCTGCCGGCGGGCCTCGGGCCCGGGGCGGCGGTCTGTCTCGATCCCGCCGTGATGGCCCTGCCGATCCGCGACGCGCCCATCAAGCTGGGGGATGAGGTGGCCGTCTTCGGCCTCGGCGCGATCGGCCTGATGGCGGTCCAGCTCGCCCGCTTGGCCGGCGCGGCGCGAGTGATCGCGGTCGATCCGCTGCCGAACCGGCGCCAGCTCGCCCGCGGCTATGGGGCCGACCTGGCGCTCGACCCCGCCGCGGCCGGCGGCGATGTGGGGCTGGCAATCCGGCGCCACACCGGGCGCGGGGTCGCGTCCCCGGCGGTACCGCCCCGCCGGATCATTGGCGGCTACCTGGAGGAGGCATCACAAGCGAGCCAGCTCGGGGTCGATGTCGCGGTGGAGACTTCCGGTAGCATCCCGGCCCTGCACCAGGCGATTCGCGCTACCCGGTTTGGCGGCACCGTCGCCGTCGTCTCCTTCTATGGCGGCGGCGCCCCCGGCCTCTTCCTGGGCGACGAGTTCCACGTCAACCGGCCGCGGCTCGTCTCGGTCCGGGCCCAGAGCCTGCCGCCGCCGGACGCCCCCGGGTGGACCCTGGAACGGCTGGTCGAGCTGGCCCTCGCCTGGCTCACCAGCGGCAAGCTCCAAACCGCGGGCATGATCACCCCGATCGTCCCCTTCACCGACAGCGCGGCGGCCTACCGGGAGATCGACGAGCACCCCGAACGCTCGATCAAGCTCGGTATTTCGTTCACCGATTGACGTGCGGCTGGAATACAGCCTTGTCCTGCTAAAACGAGTCACACTCACCGCCAGGACTGCCCCGCGGTGGACGTGCTGCCCCGTGACGCGGCGTCGGTTAGCCTGGTTTTTCACGATAGCGGCCGATAGCCCCAGCGCGTCGTGGTCATCGAGCGCGGGGCTGAAAGCCGCCGCGCTGAATCGACAACCCCGGCTGAAAGCCGGCTGTATCTCTCGGCCAGCGATCAATCCGATCGCGCCATTTCGACTATCGACGAAGGCCGGTGCCGTTCGCGTCGAACCCCCGGATACAGCCGGGTTTGTGAGATTAGCTCGGGGATTCATTCCCGAGCTTGGCGGCACCCCGCCAATGTCGATGGCAGGAATCGCCTCGCTGTTTAACCTGGGTTAGAGGTTACATTCGGCGGACGCTGTGGACCTTCCAGTAGCTGCCGTCGGAGATGTCGCTGGTGCGAACGTCCAGTTCCGGGTTCATCGCGTGGATGACCTTGTGTCGCCCCAACACGATGGCGACGTGCGTCACCCGGCGGCCGCCCTCCAGGTTGAAGAAGATCAGATCACCCTTCTTCCGCCGCTTCTTCTTTATGCGCTTGCCCGCCTGATCGACCTGGAGCTGAAGCGACGGGGTGATGTCTTTGCCGGTCGCCTTCTTCACCACGTAGCAGGTAAAGCCGGAGCAATCGAAGGCGCGTGGCCCCGTCCCGCCGGCGACGTACCGGGCGCCCTTGTGCTTCTTCGCTTCCCTGACGATGCGTTTGGCCTTTGCCGCCGCCGCCGCCTCATGGTCGAGCCCGGCAACACCGGCCACGGCGGCCCCAGCCAAGATCGCCAGCGCCCCCCGGCGGCCCAGCCGCCGCCCGCCCGCGTCTGGCGCCAACCGGCGCGGTCGCTTCAGACCTGGCGTGGCCAGGCCCCTTCCCCGCTGAATCACTTGTCCCCTCCCTCGATCACCGGCCGGGCGCAACCCGCCTGACGGTTCCGCTCCGGCTCCCGGCGACTCCCGTTCGTCCGCGTCCAGCCAGTGACGCGCGCCACGTCGTAACCCCCAATTTTAGATACGCGGCCACGACCGATTTGGATGCCAATACCGGCGTTCGCGGGCGCCGATGAGCTGGGAAACCTGACGGCTGGTCTACTAATGTAGTATTTGCTACGCAATGTGCGAGAGGTTTGACCAGCTTCGGCCCGATCCGTGAATCTCTGGCACACAATATGCCGGTACCTTTCCTTGACTGGGGGAAGCCCACGCTACTGCCAATGAGCGCCAAGCGCACGACCAGTCTTGCGGGCGCCCATTTGGCTTGGTGAGGGTTGTTGCTTCTCTCGGCGGCGAATAGAGGAGGACCACGATGCGGCTAATGCATCACGAGCTTTTGCAAGAGGTGTTCGCGGAACGACAGCGTCTGGCGTCCCGTCGGGGCATCCTCGGCGGCACCGCGAAGGTGATCGGCGGCGGCGCCCTCGCGCTCGCGGCGGCGACAGCCCCCGGCATGCGGCGCGTGCTGGCCCAGGCGGAGTTCGCGGACGACATCGACGTGCTCAACTTCGCGCTGACCCTTGAGCACCTGGAGTACGCCTTCTACCGGGATGGCCTGGCCCAATTCACCGATGAGGACTTTGGTGAGAGCCCGTTCAACCAGCCGATCAGCCAGTTTTTGACCGATATTCGTGACCACGAGCTGGCGCATGTCGAGACCCTTACCTCCGTGATCACCGACCTCGGCGGCGAGCCGGTGCAGGAAGCGGAGTACGACTTCGGCTACACTGATGCCCTCTCGTTCCTCGCCATCGCCCAAGCCCTGGAGAATACCGGTGTCTCCGCCTACGACGGCGCCGGCCAGTTCATCTCCGATCCCGCGTTGCTGACGGCGGCGGGCACGATCGTCGCGGTTGAAGCGCGGCACGCCGCCTATCTCAACCTGCTCAACGGCGCGCTGCCCTTCCCGGCCCCGTTCGAGACACCGCTGACCCCGGCCGAGGTGCTGGAGATCGCCGGCCCGTTCATCGTCGGTGACACGGCGGCCGAGGCCACGCCGGTCGCCTAACGGCATCGTCGTTTTCGCGAATATCGACACATCACAAGGAGCACGAGCATGTTGCAGCAAGCTGACCGTCTGGAGCGATTGCTCTCCCCCCGCGCCTACCAGCCGTCCCGTCGCGCCATGCTGCGCGGCGGCGCCCTGCTCGTTGGCGCGGCCAGCGTGACGACGATGTTCGGCGCCGTCCCGGCGGCGGCCCAGGATGTCGCCAGTGACGAGGACCTGCTGTCGGTCCTCAACTACGCGCTGAGCCTGGAGCACCTGGAAAACGCCTTTTATCGCGACGGCCTCGCCAGCCTGACGGTCGAGGCGTTCACCGCCCTCGGCTTCCAGCCGTCGGTCGTCGACTACGTGGCCCAAATCGGCACCGATGAGGCGGCCCATGTGGCGACCTTGACCCAGGTCATCACCGACCTCGGCGGCTCGCCGGTCGAGGAAGGCGCCTACAACTTCGAGGCCGCCCTGGGCGATGCCACCGCCTTCCTGGCGACGGCGATGGCCCTGGAGAACACGGGAGTCAGCGCCTACACCGGTGCCGCCCAATACCTGATCGACAACGACGAGCTGCTGACCGCGGCGCTGACGATCCACGGCGTCGAGGCCCGCCATGCGGCGTACCTCAACATCCTCAACGAGGAGAGCCCGTTCCCGGAGGCGTTCGATCCGCCGCTAACGCCGGCCGAGGTCGTTGAAATCGCGACCCCGTTCATCACGGCCGCCGAAGTGGTGACGCCGAACGCGGCGGCGGAAGCCACCCCGGTGCCGTAACTGTCCCTGGACGCCACGCTTCCTGGCTAAGCCAGGCTGGCA
>JACCYK010000554.1 GCA_013696525.1 Chloroflexia bacterium | reverse complement strand
GGGAGTGGTGAAGTGGGCGTCGCGGATGTGGCCGTCCGGATCCGGCCCGTGGCCGCCAGCGACACGCGGCCGGCCCTGCTAACCGCCCGCGGCCGAAAGGCAGTTGGCGTGGATGGCGATGAGATTGGCACGGTGGAGATGGTCCTGATCGAGGAACCGGAACCGGCCATGGCCGGTTCCGGCGATCCGATCGCGGGACGAGCGGTGCCCCGCTACGTGGTCCTCGAGTTCGGCGGGGTGCTTGGGATTGGCCGCCATCATGTTGCCGTCCCCATTCAGCTCGTCGATCTCACCATGGATCCCGCGCGCGTTCAGTTGGACCGGGCCGCCCTGTCACGGGCGCCCGAATATAATGAGGACGCGCCGCTCGGTCGCCGCGAAGAGGAACGGATCTTTCGGTACTACGCGATCTCGCCATACTGGATTGCCGGCGACCACCCTGCCCCGGCGGTGGAAGCGGCGAGGGGGAAATCACGATGACAATACGATCGAACGCGACGGCAGCGGTCGAGGAGATGCGCAAAGTCCGTCAGGCGCGACTCTACGAGCCGACCGCCGTGCCCGAGGATGTGGTGCGCCAGCTCTTGGAGGTCGCGCGTTGGACCGGCAGCTCGCGCAACACCCAGCCCTGGGAATTCGTGGTGGTGACCGACAAGGAGACGCTGCGGCGGCTCAGCGAGATCCGGACCCCGATCAACTGGGTGGCCGAGGCGCCGCTGGCAATCGCGACCGTGATGACGGGCGAGACACCCCTCTCCGAATCTTACGACGAGGGGCGAGTGACCGAGCGGTTGCTCGTCGCCGCCCGGTTGCTGGGGCTCGGCGGCGGCACGGCCTGGTTTGGTGACAATCAGCAGCAGGCGCAGGGCAAGGACATCCTCGGCATTCCGGCGGACCGATTCGCCCGCCAAGTGGTCGTGATCGGCTACCCGACAACGCTGAAAGACCACCGGCCAAACGCCAACACCGGCGGCCGCAAGCCCCTGTCCGAGTTGGTCAGCCACGACCGGTATGGGGCGCGATAGAAGCGTTTACGGGTCCAGCATCTGCCAGCCGAACCGAGCGAAGTTTCGATCCAGGGTGAACGCCGTCGAAATCCGTAGCCGTTCCATCACCGCGAAGCTGGCGGCATCGGCGAGGGAGAAATCCTTATCTTGGTAGCTGGTCACGATATCGCGAGCCCGCCGTTCGTCGCGGGCGCTCACGCGGACCACCGTCGTTAGCCGGCTGGCATCAAGCTCGGCCAGCACCCGCGCCGCCACCCGACGGTCAAGGCGCGTCAGCAGCAAGGCATGGAGCTCGGCGAGGACGAAGTTTGTCGTATAGAGCCGCCGGTGCTCGGTCACTAACCGCCGCATGAGCGCGGCGGCCCGTTCGTGGCTGGCATCCCGTCGGTTGGACACGGCGAAATAGGCCGACGTATCGACGAAGACCCGGTTGGCATACCGGGTGGCGGCCGTCATCGCGACGTGGGCATGGACGCCTCGGTCAAGTAGTCTTGCTCGTGGGCGGCAATATCGGTTGGCTCGGCCGACGTGCCGATGCCGATGATGTTCAGGATCGCGTCGGGCGCCTTCTGGCGTGAGTCGGAGCTGGTTGACGTAGCCAGTGGCGGGTCCACCGGCGTCAGGACGGCGAGTTCCTGCTCACCCCGTTTGAGGAGCCGTCCAATCCCGCTTTGTCGAACCTCTTCCGCGAGATTAAGTACCTCAGTGGAGTCGGAAATGTCGATAGGTTGCAACTTCGCGGCCATCTGTACCGTCTCCACGGTCGGTTTGGCGTTCCGGTTTGCCGCAGTCTATCATGCTCGACATAAGATTGTGATCCGGTGAGAGAGCCACCGAGGGAGAGGAATGAGCCAGGGCGTCGAGCACGGGCCGCGGATAGCATTCCTGCTCGGAAAACCGCCGCGCGACGCCACGGTGATTTCCGATCTGCTTGAGTTCCTGCGAGCCATTCCCATCGAGGTACGCGTGCATCTCCCCAAGGGCGACGAACCGTTGCCGCCATGGCTCTTCGACTCGGACCTGGTTGCCCAACGCGGACTTGGCATCCGTGAGCTGACGTCCGCGCTGCGTTTGGAAGCTGTCGGCGTGCGTTGTTGCAACCGCATCGCGGCAACGATCACCCTGTGCGACCGGGAGGCAACTGGGCGGAAGCTTGCTGCCGTCGGCATTCCGGTTCCCGCGACCAGGGCGGCGGCCAGTTGGCCGGAGCTTCTGGCTCTGGCGGACGGGCGCCCGATCGCGGTGAAGACGGCTGACGGAAGCATCGGCCGCGGCCTCGGCGTGGCGATCGCGGCGGACGAGCGCTTACCCGCCCGGGAACCGTTTGCCGCACCGTTTCTGGCTCAGGACTACATTCTCAGCGATGGACAGGTGTATAAACTCTGTATCGTTGGGCGCCAAGCCCTGGGCCTCCTCAAGAGCTGGCCACCGCGTCCGGCCGCGGACGGAGCGGCCAGCCCCTTCCCCGTCGATGCCGAACTAACCGAGCTTTCCCGCCGGGTGGGAAGTGCCCTCGACCTCGAGATCTACGGCGTCGATGTCCTGATCGGACCGAATGGCCCGGTAATCGTCGATGTGAACCCCTTCTCCGGCTTTCGCGGCGTGCCGGGGGCCGTCCGGCTGATCGCCCGCCACCTAACAGCCATCGCCAGCGGCCAAGACCCGGCGTGACCGCCGGCGCCGTGCGATACCGGGTGCAATCGTTGGGTCATGAGTCACGGCCCTACTCCTCGGCCGGCGCTTTCTCGTGCCGATGCTCGTGGTGGCGCCGGATGTTGGCGAAGACGATGCTGAGGGCGGCGATCACGAGCGAGACCGAGATGCCGAGTTGCAAGATGTCGGTCTCGCCATCCCAACTGACGACCTCGCCGAGGAAGGTGACGCC
>JACCYK010000658.1 GCA_013696525.1 Chloroflexia bacterium | reverse complement strand
CACGTCCACCGGCTGCTGACGGCGGCCTTCGTCCTCGGCGTGCCGGAACAGAAAATCCGGGTCATCTCACCCGATGTCGGCGGCGGCTTCGGGCAAAAGATTTTTGTCTACTTCGACATGCCGTTGGTGCTCTGGCTGTCGAAGCGGATCAATCGACCGGTCAAGTTCTTTGAAGATCGCTCCGAGAACTATCTTCATAGCACGCACGGCCGCGATCACTCCACCGATTTGGAGATCGGCGCCACGGCGGACGGCAAGATCACCGCGCTCAAAGTCAAGACCTGGGCGAACCTTGGCGCGTACCTGTCGACGATCGCGCCCGGCATCCCGACCACCTTGTACGGGCGGATGGTCGCGGGCTGCTACAAGATCCCGAACATCCATGTCGAGGTTGTCGGCGTCTATACCAACACCGCGATGGTCGATGCCTACCGGGGCGCCGGCCGGCCCGAGGCGGCCTTCCTGATCGAGCGGGTCTGCGACCTGGTGGCTGACGCGACCGGGGTTGATCCGGCCGAAGTGCGGCGCCGGAACTTTATCCAGCCAGGCGATTTTCCGTACGATACCGGCGTCGGGATGCTGCCTTATGACTCCGGCAATTACGAGCCCGCGCTCGACAAGGCGCTGCAGGCGGTTGGCTACCAGGAATTGCTCCAGGAGCAGGCGAAGCGCCGGGAAAATGACAACGGGAAGCTGATCGGGATTGGGTTATCGTCCTATGTCGAGGTGTGCGGCGTCGCGCCCTCGAAGTGGATCGGGCTCCCCGGCGAGGGTTGGGGCGCCGGGCTCTGGGAGAGCGCGAACGTCCAGATTCACCTCACCGGAAAGGTCGTGGTTACTACCGGCTCCCTGCCACATGGGCAAGGGCATGAGACCACCTTTGCCCAGCTCGTGGCCGATCAGCTCGGCGTGCCGTATGACGACATCGAGATCCAGCACTCCGACACGCTCGGCACTCCCTTCGGCTTCGGCAGCTACGGCAGCCGCTCGCTCTCGGTTGGCGGCACCGCCATCTACAAGAGCATCACCAAGGTGAAGGAGAAGGCAAAGTTGTTGGCGGCGCACCAGTTGGAGGCCGCGATCGAGGACATCGAGTGGGAGCATGGCCGGGCCCTCGTCAAGGGATCGCCTGATCGAGGAATGACCCTCCAAGACCTGGCGTTGCAAGCCCACGTCGGCTACAACCTGCCCGAGGGGATGGAGCCGGTACTTGATGCCACCACCTTCTACGACCCGCCAAACTGCACCTTTCCCTTCGGCACGCACGTCTGCGTGGTGGAGATCGACCGGGAGACCGGCGAATTGACCCTGGCCCGGTACGTTGCCGTGGACGATGTCGGCAATGTGATCAATCCGCTGATCGTCGATGGCCAAGTCCATGGCGGCATCGCCCAGGGCTTGGCCCAGGCGCTGTACGAAGGCGCCGTCTACAGTGACGATGGCGAGCTGGTCACGGGGACGATGAACGACTACGCGATCCCGAAGGCGACCATGGTGCCAATGTTCGAGCTCGACCGCACCGTGACCCCGACTGATGTCAACCCGATGGGCAGCAAAGGCGCCGGCGAAGCCGGCACCATCGCCTCCACCCCCGCCGTCACCAACGCGGTGATCGACGCGGTATCGCACCTCGGCATCAAGCACCTGGACATGCCGCTGACGCCGGAGAAGATCTGGCGCGCTTTGCAGTCGTAGGTCGTGAGTCGTAAGGCGTAAGTGGAGAGCGCACGCTTGACACCAAAGTCCGTGCGATCGACAGTCCTCCACGACTCACGACTCACGACTCACGACTCACGTCACGAAAAGGAGGGGTTAACGTGTTTCCAAGCCAGTTTGCCTACCACCGGCCGGCGTCGGTCGACGAAGCGGTGAAACTTTTGCAGCAAGATCCGGACGCGAAGATTTTGGCAGGCGGCCATTCGCTGTTGCCGGCGATGAAGCTGCGCCTGGCGGCGCCGTCCGCCTTGGTTGATCTCAACCGGATCGACAGCCTGCGGCAGATCGCCGTCAACGGGAACGTGCGGATCGGCGCGATGACGACCTACGAGCAGATATACGAGGCCGACGATCTCAAACAGGTGTTGCCGATCCTGAAGGAAACGATCTACCAGCTCGGGGACCGCCAGGTTCAAGCGCGAGGCACGCTCGGCGGCTCTCTGGCGCACTCCGACCCAGGAGCTGATCTGACGGCGGTCGTGCTGGCGCTCGATGGATCGGTGACGGCGGTTGGGCCAAACGGGCAACGGACGATCCCGGTGAGTGAGCTGTTTGTCGACCTCTTGACGACCTCGCTGGCGCCGGATGAAGTCATCACCGAAGTTCAGATCCCGAGGCCGCAAGGCAAGACTGGTATGGCCTACCTCAAGCATCGGCATCCGGCCTCGGGCTACGCGGTGGTCGGTGTGGCGGCGGTGATCACGCTCGGCGACGATGGGAACGTCGGCGCTGCCCGGATCGGCGTCACCGGCGCGACATCCAAGGCGGAGCGGGCTTCCGTCGCCGAAGAAGCCTTGGTTGGCAAGCCGCTGACCGCTGACAGCATTGCCAGCGCGGCGGCATTGGCGGCGGACGGGTTGGATATCAATGGCGACCACTACGCCTCGGCCGATTACCGGCGCCATCTTGTCACCGTGTACGCGAAGCGCGCGCTGGAGCAGGCCGCGGGCCAGCTGTAGGTCGACCTGCTAGGCGATCTTGAGCCAAGTCTTCGTACCCGTCCCGTACTGGCAAACCGGACGTAGTTCCGCCAGAATTGGGTTGGACGTGGCGCGATTGCCACTTGGATGATGAGAGTGGTGTCAAACCGTTGGCACCACGGCTTCTTCAGGTGATCAGGGCGGTCCTCATCATTCCCGGGTAGTCGGTCATCAATGTCGCCGCGCCAAGCCCTGTCACCCGTTGTCCCTCTAATGGTTCGTTGACGCTCCAGACTCCCACCAGAAGACCCGCGGCGGCGCAACGCTCGGCTACCTCGACGGTGTAGGCACGATGCTGCAGGGCGATGCCCGGAGATTGCAGCCGCTCGGCGATGGCAAAGAGCGCGTCATCGGCGGCGATCGCGAGGGGCCACACCGCCGCTTCTGGGTTCAGTCGGCGGACGTTCTCCAGCACGCCCCAGTCGAAACAGGAGATGAACCAGTCGGCGGCTGGATGCCGGTTTAGGACATCGAGCACCAAGCGCTCGATACCGGCTTGCTTGACCTCGATGTCGATCGTCAGGTGTCCCGCCAGCGAGCCGATCACCTCGTCAAGCGTCGGGATCCGTTCGCCGTCTCCAGCATCGAGGCGTTGCACCTCGTCGAGCGTCATGTTGTCGACCGAACCGGAGCCGGTTGTGGTGCGGCCGACATCGCCGTCGTGAATGACGATGGGGATGCCGTCGATGGTCGCGTGGGCGTCGAGCTCGACACCGTCGGCGCCGGCCGTGAGCGCCTGCCGAAACGCTCGCGTCGTGTTCTCGGGGTCGGTCCCGGATGAGCCGCGATGGCCAAAAATCTGCATTGCCCGTCCTCCTCAGAGCCACGGTTAGGGCGACTATCTGACTCAGAGACGCATCGTACCGCTCTACCTTGAACGCGATAAGTTGACATGGAACGTATCAATGTTTATAATCAGCCATGAATAGGGAGGGCGTCAAGATGGCTCTGCGCCAAGGTGAGCCGGTGTTTGTGATAAGCGTTGCGGCCCGCCTGCTCGAAATGCATCCGCAGACGCTGCGAAAGTATGAGCGCGAGGGGCTGATCGCGCCGTCGCGGACGACAGGGAACCTGCGCCTCTACTCTGACCGCGACATCGAGCGCCTGCGCCAGGTGAAGTACTTGGTCGAAGAGCGGGGGCTCAATTTGGCCGGGGTGCAACTCGCGCTCGAACTGACGCGCCGGCTGCGTGACGCCCGTGAGCGTACCACTCGCGACCTGGGGGCCGGGCGTGCCGCGGACGCACCGGCGGTCATCGACGAGTTTGACCGTTTGCTCGCGGTACTCGGCGTGATCGAGGAGCGGCGGAGCCTGTAGGCACGGCAAATCACGGCCGCCCATGGCGGGTTGACGCCCTCGACATTTCATCTTGAACCAACCAATTGCACACTCCCATCGGATTGGAGGGAAGCATCATGGCGACAAATCAACGATTCACCGAGAAGGCGCAGGAGGCCATCGTCGCCGGCCAGCGCGAGACCGAAGGGCGCAAGCTGTCCCAATTCGAGCCGCTCGCCTTGCTCTTTGGCTTGCTCGAACAGTCGGACGGCGTTGTGCCCCAGGTCCTTGTCAAGTTGGAGCTCGATCCGGCAACCGTCCGCCGCGATGTCGCCGGCGAGCTTGAGCGGGCGCCAAAGCTGCACTACAGCGCCGACGCCACCATCAGCGCCGGCCTGCGCAAAGTACTTCAGATCGCCGAAACCGAAGCTGGTCGGTTCGGCGATGAGTATGTCAGCACCGAGCATCTGTTGCTGGGGATGCTCGGCGTCCCTGATTCAGCCGCTGGTCAACTCCTGACCCGGCTCGGCGTGACGAACGACCGCGTGTATGAGGCGCTGACCCTAATCCGAGGTGGACAACGAGTGACTGACCCAAACCCGGAAGGCAAATACCAGGCGCTGGAGAAATACGGCCGTGACCTGACGGACGCGGCGCGCGATGGCAAGCTTGATCCCGTGATCGGACGGGACGAGGAGATTCGCCGTGTCATCCAGGTCTTGTCCCGCCGGACCAAGAACAACCCGGTGCTCATCGGCGAGCCGGGCGTCGGCAAGACGGCGATCGTCGAGGGCTTGGCGCAGCGGATCGTTCGGGGCGACGTGCCGGAAGGGCTCAAAGACAAGCGGGTGGTCTCGCTCGATCTTGGCGCCCTCGTGGCCGGCGCCAAGTTCCGCGGCGAGTTCGAGGAGCGGTTGAAGGCGGTCCTGAAAGAAGTCACCGATTCCGACGGCCAAATCATCCTGTTCATCGACGAGCTGCACACGGTGGTCGGCGCCGGCGCCGCCGAGGGCTCGATGGATGCCTCGAACATGCTGAAGCCGATGCTGGCCCGCGGCGAGCTGCACGCCATCGGGGCAACCACGCTGAACGAATATCGGAAGTACATCGAGAAGGACGCGGCGCTGGAGCGCCGGTTCCAGCCGGTCCACGTGGGCGAACCGACAGTGGAGGACACGATCTCGATCCTGCGTGGCCTCCGTGATCGGTACGAAACCCATCACCAGGTGCGGATCCTCGACTCGGCGCTCGTCGGCGCGGCGGTGCTTTCCAATCGCTACATCACGGATCGATTCCTGCCGGACAAGGCGATCGACCTGGTGGACGAGGCGGCGTCGAAGCTGCGCATGGAAATCACCTCGATGCCGGGCGAGCTGGACGAGGCCGAACGCCGGATCATGCAGCTCGAAATTGAACGCGAGGCGTTGAAGAAGGAAAAGGACGCCGCGTCGCAAGAACGGCTCAAGACGCTTGAGAAGGAGCTGGCCGATTTGCGCGAACAGCGAGGCGCCCTTCGCTCCCGGTGGGAGGGCGAGCGAAACGCCCTGGCGTCTGTCTCCGAGCTGCGCGAAGAGATCGACCGGACCAAGGTCGAGATCGAGCAAGCGCAACGCGCCTACGACCTGAATCGGGCCGCCGAGCTGCAATACGGGACGCTCCGCGAGCTCGAGCAGCGGCTGCAAGACGAGGAGCGGAAGTCGATCCAACTGGAGGACGCCGGCCGGCTCCTGAAGGAGGAGGTCGACGCGGAAGACATCGCCGAGGTCGTCAGTCGCTGGACCGGGGTGCCGGTGAGCCGCCTCATGGAAGGCGAGATCGAGAAGCTGATGCAGATGGAGGAGCGGCTCCACCTGCGAGTCGTCGGCCAGGATGAAGCCATCGAAGCGGTGGCGAATGCCATTCGCCGCGCCCGGGCTGGCCTTTCGGACCCGAACCGGCCGCTGGGAAGCTTTATCTTCCTCGGCCCGACCGGGGTCGGCAAGACGGAGCTAGCGCGGGCGCTGGCGGAGTTCCTGTTTGATGATGAGCACGCCATGATCCGGATCGACATGTCGGAATACATGGAACGGCACTCGGTCAGCCGGTTGATTGGCGCGCCGCCGGGCTACGTCGGCTACGAAGAGGGTGGCCAGCTGACCGAGGCGGTCCGGCGCCGTCCCTATAGCGTTATCTTGCTCGACGAGATCGAGAAGGCGCATCCGGACGTCTTCAACGTCTTGTTGCAGATCCTGGACGACGGTCGAGCCACGGACGGGCAAGGCCGAACGGTCGATTTCCGGAACACGGTCATCATCATGACCAGCAACCTGGGCTCCACCTACATCACCTCGCTGGGCGCGGTCCAGGAGGATGAGATGCGGACCCGGGTGATGGAGGCGTTGCACGCCGCGTTCCGGCCGGAGTTCCTCAATCGGATCGACGAGGTGATCATCTTCAAAGCCCTGACCCGGGCCCAGATTGGGCACATCGTCAAGATCCAGTTGGATGCCGTGGCCAAGCGATTGGCCGATCGCCAGATCACGATCCAGGTCACGCCCGCCGCCACCGAGCTGCTCGGGAATCGGGGATACGACCCGGTGTTTGGCGCCCGCCCGTTGAAGCGTCTGATTCAAAAAGAAGTGCTGGATGAGCTGGCGCGGATGGTGCTTTCCGGCACGCTGCGCGATGGCGAGACGGTGGTGATCGACAGTGAAGGCGGCAAGTTGCGGTT
>JACCYK010000630.1 GCA_013696525.1 Chloroflexia bacterium | reverse complement strand
GGCCAGCGCGACCGAGGCCGTGCTGGCCGCCGCCCGCGCCGCCGGCCTCGAGGCCACGCGCTTTGACGACCGCGCGGGTGGGATGGTGTTGCTCGCGGGTGCCAACGCGGATGAGCTCGCGGACGCGCTCGGCGGCATGCCCGGCGTGGCGCGGGTCGTCCGGGGTCAGCCGGCGGCGCCCGTGACCAGCAACTTGCGAGTCGCCGGCATCCGACCGCTGGTGCCGCCGGCGATCCTGGTCGAGCAATTACCGCTGGGGACGGACGAGGCGCGGACGGTGGAACGGTCCCGCCGCGAGTTGAGCCGGATCCTGCGGGGCGAGGACGATCGCCTCATCATTGTCGTTGGTCCCTGCTCGATCCATGATACCGGCGCCGCGCTCGACTACGCCGGCCGCTTGGCGCCGCTGGCCCGAGACCTCGCGACCGAGCTGCGGATCGTGATGCGGGTCTACTTCGAGAAGCCGCGGACCACGGTCGGGTGGAAAGGCCTCATCAACGATCCGAATCGCGATGGCAGCTTCGCGGTGAACGAGGGTCTTCACCTGGCTCGTCAGTTGCTCCTCGACGTCGTCGCCCTGGGGCTGCCCGCCGGCTGCGAGTTCCTCGATCCGATCTCCCCCCAGTTCATCGCCGACGCCGTCAGTTGGGCGGCGATCGGCGCCCGCACCACCGAGAGCCAGGTGCATCGCAACCTGGCGTCGGGGCTTTCGATGCCCGTCGGGTTCAAGAATGGGACCGGCGGTGACGTCCAGATGGCGATCGACGCGATGCAGGCCGCCGCCTTCCCCCACCAGTTCATGAGCGTGACCGAACAGGGGCTGGCCGCGATCGTGGTGACGCGCGGCAATCGCGACACCCATGTCATCTTGCGCGGCGGCCGCACCGGTCCCAACTATGAGCCTGAGCGTGTGCAGGGGACCCTGGCGGCCTTGCGGGCGAGCGGGATGCCGCCCCGGGTCATGATTGACACCAGCCATGGCAACAGCGGCAAGGATTTTCGCCGGCAGCCAGGCATCGCCGATGTGATCGCCGACCAGGTGGCGGCCGGGGAGCGCGGCATCATCGGCGTCATGCTCGAAAGTTTCTTGCTGGACGGCCGCCAGGAGCTAACCGACCGCGATCGTCTCGTCTACGGCCAGAGTATTACTGACCCCTGCCTGGGGTGGGAAATGACCGAACCGGTGCTGCGAGAGCTGGCGGCGGCGGTCGCCGTCCGCCGGAGCCTAGTCGCTAGCACCGCGGATACGGCACAATAGCGGGCGGTGGGTCGCGCTCGAAGCACGATGCCGCCCTCGTGATCCGTCCCGCCCCATCGCCCAGAGTGACAACACCGTTGGCGACAACCTTTACCCAAGAACAACCATACAACCGGCAACGACCCGGCTCCGCCGTGACCGGGCCGCCGGCGCGGACCGGGCCGGCCTGGCTCCGGGCCGTCAACCGCTTGCCGCTCCTGGTCAAGGTGCTGATCGCCAACGCCATGATCGTCGTCCTCGGCGCCGTGGCCGGCACCCGGACCACGATGATCCTGACGCGTTCGCTGGCCGAGGGGACCGCGATCCCCCTTGTGCTGGCCTTTGCCGGGCTCGGCGTCATCCTCAGCCTGCTCGTCAACTATGTCGTCCTGCGAGCCGCGTTTCGGCCCCTCACGAACCTGGAACGGGTGGCCGAAGCCGTCCAACTGGGCGACCTCACCGCCCGCGCTGAGCCCATTCCGGGCGGCGACCCGCGGATCGCCCACCTGGCGACCACCTTCAACCGGACCCTGGACGAGCTGGAACGGGACCGGGCCGAGCTACGGGCGATGGCCTCCCAGGTCATCAACGCCCAAGAAGAAGAGCGGAAACGGATCGCCCGTGAGCTCCACGACGATACCGCCCAGATCCTGTTTGCCCAGCTCCTGCGCCTGACCGCGCTCCAAGCCTCGCCCAACGACGAGACCCGCGCCACCGCCGCCGACCTGGAGGAAATGACGGTCGACGCACTCGAAGGGGTCCGCCGTCTCGCGCTCGAGCTACGCCCTCCCGCCCTCGATGATCTCGGCTTGCATGCCGCCCTAGCTGATCTCGCCCAGCGCTTCGGCGAGCAGCTCGGCATCCCGGTCGAGATCACCACCCGCGGCCCGCGCGGCCGCCTCCCCGGCGAGGTCGAGCTGGTGCTCTATCGGGTCGCCCAGGAAGCGCTCACCAATGTCGCCAAGCATGCCGCCGCCAGCCGGGTCAGGATCGACCTCGAACGCCAGGCCGCCGATGTCACCCTGGCGATCGACGACGACGGCATCGGCTTCGACCCGAAGCAAGAGACCGCCCGCGACGGCCGGGGCTTGGGCCTGGGCCTGTTCGGGATGGCCGAACGGGTCAGCCTCGTCGGCGGCACCTGTTCGATCTGGAGCCGGCCGGGCCGGGGCACCGAGATCTTCGCCTTCATCCCCCTCGCCCAAGCCTGGGATTCGACCACCGCAACGGGACCATCGTGACCAGCCCCAGCGCCGCTGACCAGCCCGCCCCGGCCCCCATCCGCATCCTCCTGGCCGACGACCACGGCGTTGTCCGGGCCGGCTTACGGGCCCTGCTCGAATCCCAGCCGGACTTGCGCGTGGTCGCCGAAGCCGCCGACGGCCCCTCGGCGGTCATCTTGACCCGCCAGCTCGTACCGGCCGTGGTCGTTGCCGACCTCTCGATGCCGGGCGGCGGCCTCGAAACGATCCGCCAAATTACCGGGCTCGGCCTACCCAGCCGCGTCCTGGTCCTGACCGTGCATGCCGAGGAGCGCTACTTGCTGCCGGTGCTCGAAGCCGGCGGCTCCGGCTACGTCCGCAAAGCGAGCGCCCACACCGACTTGTTGGACGCGATCCGCACCGTGGCCAGGGGCGAGGTCTTCCTCGACCCCGCCGCCACCAAGACGCTCTTGCGCGGCTATCTTGGCCGTGTCCGCAGCGGCGACGAGCTTGACCTGGGCGAAGTCCTCTCCGAGCGGGAACGCGAGGTGGTCCGCCTGACGGCGGAGGGCCACACCGCCCAGCAAGCGGCCGAGATCCTCTCGCTTTCGCCCAAGACAGTGGAAACCTATCGTCACCGGGCCATGCAAAAACTCGGCCTCACCAACCGGGCCGAACTGGTGCGGTACGCCCTCCGCGCCGGCATGCTCAGCACCGACGAGGTGTAGGCTGGCCGCACCATGATTCGCGGCCGGGGACAACTCCCGGCCGGTACGATCTGTCGTACAGTAGCGGCCATGCGGGCGAGCCGGTTGCTGACCATGGTATTGCTGCTCCAGAATCGGGGCCGGATGAGCGCCGGCGAACTATCCGCTGAGCTGGAAGTCTCGCCGCGGACGGTCTATCGCGACGTCGACGCCCTCGGCGCGGCCGGCATCCCGATCGCCAGCGAGCGCGGTCCCCGCGGCGGCTTCCATCTCCTCGACGGCTATCGCACCCGGCTCACCGGCCTCACCGGGCCGGAAGCGGCAGCGCTCGTCTTCGCCGGCCTGCCCGAGCCGGCGGCGGAGCTCGGCCTCGGCCTGGTGCTGGCCTCGGCGCGGCTCAAACTGCTGGCCGCCCTGCCGGCCGCGGCGCGGCAAGGGGCGGAGCGAGTCCACGAGCGCTTCCACCTCGACCCCGCCGGCTGGTTCCAGGACATCGATCCGACGCCCCACTTGACGACGGTGGCAAAGGCGGTCTGGGAGCAGGAATCCATTCGGGTACGCTACCGGCGCTGGGCCGGCGAGGTCGATCTGGCCCTGGACCCGCTTGGCCTCGTCCTCAAAGCGGGCCACTGGTACGTCGTCGCCCGCGTCGCCGCCACGAACCAGCTCCGCGCGTTCCGCGTCTCCCGCATCCTGGAGCTGGACGCCCTGGGCGAGCGCTTCGAACGCCCGCCCGAGTTTGACCTCGATACCTACTGGCAGAGCTGGTCGCGCGACTTCGAGACCGGTCTCTATCACGCCGAGGCGGTGATCCGCCTATCCCCCCGGCGCCTTTCAGCTCGCGCCGCGCGCCTTCGACCCGATCCCGGCCCAAGCCATCCAAGCCACCGCCGGCCCCCCGGACGACGCCGGCTGGCGCGAGGCGGTGCTCCCGATCGAGGGTATCGATCATGCGGTATTGCTCCTCCTCCGCTTTGGCGCGGAGATTGAAGTGATGGCCCCGCCGCCGCTCCGGCAGGCAATGCGCGAGACCACCGCCGAGATGGCGGATATCTACAACCGATCCGCTGCCGCACCGCCTCACGCGGCAGCGGCTGGCGGTGCCGCCGTCGTCTCATCCATCCGGACGCCGGGGAAGGATGGCCCCTCGGCGCGATAACGGAGGAACCGGGTGGCAAAGGGCAGCAAGAAGATCGTGCTCATGGCGTTGGGAGCCAATGCCGTGATCGCGGCCTCCAAGTTCGCGGTCGGCCTGGCGACCGGCAGCGCGGCAATGCTGGCGGAAGCCGCCCACTCGGTCGCCGACACGGTGAACCAGGGCTTCCTGCTCGTCAGCATCAACCTCAGCGACAACCCGGCGGACGAGGGCCATCCCCACGGCCACGGCAAAGAGCGGTTCTTCTGGGCCTTCCTGGCCGCGATCTTCATCTTCGTCGCCGGCGCCTTCTTCTCGCTCTACCAAGGCATCCAAAAGCTGATCTCGGGCGGCGCCCACGAGGGTGCCTTCTGGCCCAGCTACCTGGTGTTGGGCCTGGCCTTTGTCTTCGACATGGTCATCCTGATCCTCGCCCTGCGCGAAGCGCGACGCCAAGCGGACCTGGTGGGGATGGGCGTCTGGGCCCACTTGCAAGAGTCGACCGACATCACGCTCAAGACGGCGCTCTATGAAGATGCCGCCGCCACCGCCGGCGTCGTCATCGCGGCGATCGGCCTGGCCCTGCTGCAGATCACCGGCAATCCCCTCTTCGACGGCCTGGCCTCGGTCCTAATCGGCCTCATCCTGATCGCCGTCGCGATCATGTTGGGGCGCGAGGCGCGCGATTTGCTCCTCGGCGCGGCGGCTTCGGAACGGACCCGCACCGCGATCCGCGGCGCGATCGGGGAGTTCCCCGAGGTGAAGTCGGTGGTTGCCCTGCTGACAATGCAGCTCGGCCTGGACAGCGTGCTGCTCACCGGCGAGATCAACATCGCCAACGACCTGACCACGGACGAGATCGAGCGCCTGCTGGATCGCCTGGCGACCCGCATTCGCGAGGCCGCGCCGGAGGTCAAGAACATTTACCTGGAGCCGCATCCGGTGGCCGCCTGACCCCGGACCAGCCGTCTGGCTCCCCTCTCCCATATCAACCCGCGTTGGGCACACGGGTCGAGCGGGAGTTGAGCTTGCCGATCGATGTCGCCAGTCCAGCCCGCGCCTCCCGCACCGCCGCCGCCGTGTCGGCGCACCGCGCTTGCTCCAGCACCCGCGCCAGGGTGGTCAGCGCGTCGTCCAATTCCATCGTCAATATGTGGTCACCAAGCCCCGCCAGCCCGCGCAAGACCAGCTCCTCGGCCCGTCGCCGCTGCTCGGGCGGGAGGCGATCAAAGGTGAGCGCGACGGTGCGCGCGATCTCGGCGTACACCTGGTGCTGCATCGATTGCGAGGCCACCACCGCTAACGACTCGAGGGCCGCCAGCAAGTAGGACATGGCGTTGTCCGGATAGATGATCGCGACGGTCGCCGTCTCGTCCCGGTCGTCCGGGTCGGCCAGCCACCGGGCCAGGATGTCGCGCAGGTTGCGGATCGCGACCAGGCCCGGCGACGGGTTCTGCTGGGCGTCCGAGATCGAGCGCCAGGCGATCGTCTCAATCTGCTCGATCCCGTAGGCGGGGTCGTTCTCGAGCGCTCGCGCTTGGTCGATGTGGATAGCATCCGGCACCATCCGGGCCACAACCTCGGCGCCGGCGCGGCCTCGAACCTCGGCGATCGGGTCGTGGAAGGCGACGTACGAGCCGATGGGGAGCAGGAGGATGACCTCGACCGGCTCCGCGGCGCGATCAATCGCCTTCGCCATGGCGTCCAGGTCATACCCCACGACAAACCCTTCCCGCGGCGCCGCCACGGCGACCGCGGGCGCGGCCGGGAGCGCCGGCGAGCGGCGGGTCCGCTCGATGATTGGCAGTTGCCGCTTTCGCGCCGCCAGCGTGTGATCGTGGATCGAGCGGATGATCTCGGTCGGCCGCATTTGGCTGATCGTGGAATAGATCAGCAGCAGCAGAATGTAGAGCGCCGCGGTCACGAACAGGAGCGTCAGCGACGCGC
>JACCYK010000618.1 GCA_013696525.1 Chloroflexia bacterium | reverse complement strand
CCTTCGATCACGTCCAGCCAGGCGCCCGGGATCGCGGTTGCGGCGTTGCCAGCGTGGTGGAGCGGAATCACCCGGTCGTGCTCGCCCCAGATGATGTGCGCCGGACGGTTAATCTCGGCCAGGCGCGATTCCAGGTTGATCCGTTGGCCGTCGCGGCTGAAGGCGGCGGCGGTGATCGCTTTCATGGCCGCGTCCGCACCATCGCTGGTCCGGGCTTGGTGCATCTCGTCAACCCCGCGGTCGAGGACCAGGCGCTGGTCCACGAAGAAGAGCTCGAGGAGGCGTTTGGTTTCCTCCCGGCTCGGCTCCGCCTCGAATCGGTCAAGCAACTCCGGGCTGATCTCCGGACCGAGCCCGGCGCTGTCGATCAGCACTAGGCCGCGCACCAGCTTTGGCCGGTCCAGCGCGATCTGGAGGGCGACCGCGCCGCCAAGGGAATGCCCGATCAGGACGGCCGGGGCGAGCGCTTGATTCTCGATCACGGCGCAGACCGCCGCCGCCAGACCGGAGAGTGAGTAGTCGGTCGTCGCGGGCTCCGGCTTGTCGCTGCCGCCATGGCCGGGGAGATCAACGGCAATCACCCGGTAGCGATCGGCGAAGGCGGGGAGCAGGTTCGTCCAGGTGGTCAGGGAACCGCCGAGGCCGTGGAGGAAGACCAGGGGCGGGTTGCTGTTCGTTGGCCCCGCGATCAAGGTGGCGACCCGCCGCCCGTCGGCCAGGGCCACGACCCGCGTCCGGGGCGCCGCCGCGGTTTGAGCCACGGCGATCGCGGCCCGTTCCACGTCGTCGCTGGTAATCCTGCCGCCGGGACCGGTGGCCGTCACCGTTTCCAGATCGACATTGAGTTGAGCGGCCAGCTTGCGAGCGGCGGGCGAGGCATTGACGCGGCCAGTGGAATCGCGGGTAGCGGGCCGGGCGTCGCGCTTGGCCGGCGCCGCCACGATACTTCCCGGCGCCGCGACGACCGGACCGGCGGTGGCGAGCAGCGCGGCCAGCTCATCGTCGCTCAGCGTCTCACCGGCGGCCGTGATGACCGCCACCGCTCCCATCACCGGCACCTCGCTGCCGGCGGCGGCGACAATTTTGCGCAGCACGCCCGCCGCCGGCGCCTCGACATCGTCGACCGCCTTCTCGGTCTCGACCGTGAGGATCGGAGCCCCGGCGGCAACGGTATCGCCCTCGTCGGCGAGCCAGTTGGTGACGGTTCCCGCCGTCATCGTCAGGCCCCATTTCGGCATTGTGACCACGGTTGGCATCGGCTCGCTCCCGGCTTCGAATCAACAATTACATGATCTGGCGAACTGTCTCCGCGATGCGTTCCGGGCTGGGCACGTAGGCGGCCTCCAGGGGAGGGCTGAACGGGACCGGCGTGTGGGGGGCGGTGACCAGCTTGATCGGCGCATCGAGAAAGTCGAACCCTTTGTCGGCGACCAAGGCGGCGATGTCGGTGGCGGCGCTACAGCGCGGGTTGTCCTCGTCCACGACCACGAGCCGGTGCGTCTTGGCCACGGAGGTGAGGATCGTCTCCTCGTCGAGCGGCGACAGGGTCCGCGGGTCGATCACTTCAACCTCGATGCCCTCGGCCGCGAGTTGCTCGGCGGCAAGCAACGATTGCGTCACCATTCGCGAGATGGCAACGACGGTCACGTCGTCGCCATCCCGTTTGATGTCGGCGACGCCGAAGGGGATGCCTTCATCCCCCTCTGGAACCTCGCCTTTCATGCCGTAGAGGACTTTATTCTCGAAGAACATGACCAGGTCATCGTCCCGGATCGCGCTCAGGAGTAAGCCCTTGGCGTCGGCCGGGGTTGAAGGAATGACCGCTTTGATCCCCGGCATATGGGTGAAGACGGAGTAGTGGCAGCCGGAGTGCTGGCCGGCGGCGCTGACGCCGGCCCCGATTTGGGTTCGAATCACCACCGGGCACCTGGCCTTGCCGCCGAACATGTAGCGCAACTTGGCCCCTTGATCGAAGATCTGGTCCATGCAGCAGCCAAAGAAGTCGACAAACATCAGCTCCGCCACCGGCCGCAGGCCGGTCGCGGCGGCGCCGACGGCGGCGCCGATGAAGCCGGCTTCGGTGATCGGGGTATCGAGGACGCGATCGCGGCCGAACTCTTGGACCAGGCCCTTGGTGACGCCCATCGGCCCGCCCCAGGCGTCGTCGTTGACCAGATGGTCCACCATTGCCCCGCCCGCGATGTCCTCCCCCATCAGGATCACGGTCGGGTCCTCGCGCATCGCGATTCGCAACGCTTCCGTCACGGCCTGGCCATAGGTCAATTGCCGGGTCGCGGTTGCCGTTACCATTGTTCTACCTCCAACCGGGGAGCGGCGCCTCAGTAGGTGACGTAGACGTCGGTCAGCGTTTCCTCAACCGCGGGGAACGCGGCGGCCTTGGCCGCAACCCAGGCGGCATCCAGCTTCTCGGTCACGCGGGCGTCGATCGCGTCGATACCCGCCTCGTCGGCTAGGCCGTGGGCGAGGAGGTACCCCTTGACGGCGACGATGGGATCGCGCTGGCGATAGCGGTTCAACTCCTCTTCGGTCCGATAGGTAATCATGTCGCCCTGGAAGTGCCCATAATAACGATACGTCTTCGCCTCGATCAGGGTCGGCCCGTCGCCCCGGCGGGCGCGGCCAATTGCCTCCGCCGCGGTTTCGTGGACGGCAAAGAGATCGAAGCCATCGACCACGACGCCGGGGATCTCGTAGGCGCTGGCCCGGTTGGCGATGTCGCTGGCGGCGCAGTGGTAGCCAACCGGGGTGGACTCGGCGTAGCCGTTGTTCTCGCAGACGAAGACCACCGGCAACTTCCAGATCGCGGCCAGGTTGAGCCCCTCGTGGAAGGTACCCTGGTTCGACGCGCCATCGCCGAAGAAGCAGACGGCGACGCCGCCGGTGCCCAGCGTCTTGGCGGTGAGGGCGGCGCCGCAGGCGAGGGGGATGCCGCCGCCGACGATCCCATTGGCGCCCAGCATGCCTTTTTCGACGTCGGCGATATGCATCGAGCCGCCTTTGCCCTTGCAGACGCCGGTCGATTTGCCCATCAGCTCCGCCACCATGCCGGGGATGTCCACGCCCTTGGCGATGCAATGGCCATGACCACGGTGGGTGGACGTAATGTAGTCCCGGTCGGTCAGGTGGGCGCAGACGCCGACCGCCACCGCTTCCTCCCCGGCATAGAGATGGACGAAGCCGGGGACGAGGCCGGCCGCGAAGTTCTTGCCGGCGAGATCTTCAAAGGTCCGGATTTCGACCATCCGCTCGTACATCGTCAGCAGTTGTTCGCGGTCGAGCGCGGCGGGCTCAATGGCGGTCGATGGGCTCGACATAGATGCCTCCTTCGTTGCGAGCCGATGCCGGCGTCCTGCCTAGCCATGCGCCGGTTCGTGGCGCGGCAACAATTGGATGACTCGTTCCCGGCGTTATACGGCAGGATGCCGCGGAGGGCAAGCGGCCGCGTGGTATCAAGGTTGCGAAACTACTTGTGCCAACTTGGCGAAACCAGTCGGCGACGGTTTGCGTAACCTCAAGTAGAGATTGTGCAGAATCTCACGCATCCGCCGGCCGGTGATGAGTCGGGCCGATGCGCCGAGACCACCGGTCGAGCGCCGGGCGGGATCACGGGAAAGGGAACAGTTGATGCGAGGGCGACACGGGTTCGGTCGAATCATCGGTATCGTACTCATGGCATTCGTGTTGATGCCGGGGACCATGAGCTTGGCTTCGCCGGCGCCGCCGGGGCCGCTCGCCGCTGACGAGGCCGGGAACTATCAGTTCTTTCAAGGTGACGCCGGGTGCATGCGGGTGGCGTTGATCTTCAATATGGGCTCTGGTTACGAGCCCGCCACCTCGATCCTCAACACCCTGTCCGCCTATGGCGTCCGGGCCACCATGTTCCCAATGGGCTGGTTCGCCGATGCCCGGCCCGAGATCGTGCAATGGATGTCGGCCAGCGGCCATGTGATCGGCAGCCATGGCTACCTGGGGCCGGAGCTGACCAGCCGCTCCGATTGGGACGTGGCGAACGACATTGCCGCCTCATCCCAATCCATCGCGAATGCGATCGGCTACTGGCCGGCGCCCTGGTTCACGCCGTTTGCCGGCGCGGCCGATGACCGGGTGCGGGCGATCGCGGTGAACCAGGGCTACACCACGGTGAGCTGGGGGGTCAACTCCAACGATTGGGGCTGGAACGCGACGGCGGCATCGGTCTATGCCAACGTAATGGACAACGTCTACGACGGCGCCATTGTCGAGCTTCATTTTGACTCGCCGACCACGACCAGCTCGACCGCCGGCGCCCTGCCCTGGATCATCGAAGACCTCTCGGCTCGCGGCTACAGGTTGGTGACGGTGCCCGAAATGACCCAGCCGTGCTGATGTCCACGCGGTAGCCGCGTCATAACCCGAGGAATTGCCGCGCTTGGGCGGGCATCTCTGTATGCCGCGCCGATAGCTACCGTATAATCGTCCCCGGATGGCGGATCGTTTCGTATCCGGGCGATCAGTCGAGTCGCGGGGCGCCAAAGGGAGGGCCGGGTGGCGGGAACAATCCGCGAGCTTCTCGATTACATCGTGGTGCACTACGCGGTGGAAGACGAGCAGAAGGACGTCGATCTCAACGCCTCCGCGGTGGAGTCCGGCTCCGAGATCGAGTCCGAGAAGCGCGACGTGGCGCAACGTGAAATTGATCGGGCCGAGGAATTGGCGGACCCATTCGCGCGGGGTCTGGTCGCCGCCTACCGGGCTAGCCAAGCCGGCGCCACTGAGATCGTGCTGGACGATCGCGATCCGGAGGAGAATCGGATGGCGGACGCGCTGATCGGGTTTCTCGTCAGCTACGAGCTGGCGACCTCGCGGACGGAGGAGACCGATCCGATGCAGTACCGGTACTTCGTGACGGTGAACTGGGACCGCTTGCAGCCGGTGGCGCGGGCAGCAGGCGTCGATCTCACCTCCGCGCTTGCCCCGTAGCCTGATAGCGGCGACATGGCTGAACGCACGGAACGTGACCAGGAACTTCGCGTAAAACGATCCAGACGCGCTCGGGCCAAACGCGCCGAGGCCGCCCAAGATGCGGAATTACCCGAGGGACAGTTGGCTGCCGCGGCGCCGGATCCCGTTGAGGATTCCCCGGCCCGGTTGGCGGCCAAGCTCCGGCTCCGCTTCAAAGACCCCGAGCTGCTACGGCTGGCCTTGACCCATCGCTCCTTGGTGCATGACCTCCTCGCCCTTGGCGGCGATCCGGTCCTGGCGGCGGCGCAAACAAACGAGCGCCTCGAATTCCTAGGCGACGCGGTGCTGGGCGCGATCGTCGCGGAATATCTGTACGCCCTGGATCCCCTGGCCGACGAAGGGACGTTGACCAAGCGGCGAGTCGCCCTGATCCGGGCGGAGACCCTGGTGCGCTGGGCGCGCGAGATCGACCTCGGCTCGTATCTCTACCTTGGCCCGAATGAGCAGCCGGGCGACAGCAGCCGGGACCGCATGCTGGCGGGGGCGTTCGAGGCGCTCCTGGGCGCGATCGCGCTCGACCGGGGACCGCGTGCCGCCCGCCGCTTCCTCGGGCGCTTCCTGGCCCGCGACGGGCTCGAGATCATCGCGGCGGCGGATGGGATCGAAAACCCGAAGGGACGCCTCCAGGAGATCATGCACGATCGGTTCAAGACCGCGCCGAGCTACCGGGTGGTCGCCAGCGCGGGGCCGGAGCACGCCCGCGAGTTTACCGTTGAGGTCACGATGGAGGGGCGGATGCTCGGCCTCGGCACGGGCGCCAGCAAGCGCGAGGCCGAGCAAGTAGCCGCCGCCGCCGCCCTGACGGTGCTGGCGACGGAGGAGCCGCCGCTGGCGCCCGCGTAGGTCAAGCATTGGCGGTGCCCGGTGTGCTACAACCGGCCGGCCAAGGCGGCGGCGCGGCGGAGCATGAAAGAGGGAGCGAGTGGCCGGACTGTACGACCAATTGACCGTGTTCTCGGGGAACGCGAACCGCGAGCTCGCGGACGACATCTGCGGCTACATCGGCATCCCGATGGGCCGGGCCGAGGTGTTCAAATTCTCGAACGACAATACCTTCGTCCGGATCATGGAGAGCGTGCGCGAGAACGACGTCTTCGTCGTCCAGTCCTTTGCCGATCCGATCAACGACGCGATCATGGAACTGCTCATCATGGTCGATACGATCAAGCGCGCCTCGGCCGGCCGGGTGACGGCGGTGATCCCGTATTTCGGCTACGGCCGGACCGACAAGAAGGATCAGCCGCGGGTGCCGATCACCGCCCGGCTGGTCGCCAAGCTGGTCGGCTATGCCGGCGCCGACCGGGTGCTCACGCTCGATCTCCACGCGGGCCAGATTCAGGGCTTTTTCGATGTGCCGGTCGATGAGATGAGCGCGATGTCGCTGACCGCCGATTACTTTGTCGAGCGGCGATTGGCTGATCCCGTGGTCGTCTCGCCCGATTTGGGCAACACCAAACGCGCCCGCAACTTCGCCGAGATCCTCGATGCCTCGCTGGCGGTGATCGAAAAGCGGCGGTCCGGTAATCGAGATCACAGCGAGGTGCTGAATCTCATCGGCTCGGTGGCGGGCCGGCCCGTGGTGATCGTCGATGACGAAATCGACACCGCCGGCTCGATCACCCAAGCGGCCGAGGTCTGCCTGGCCAGCGGCGCCACCGAGGTCTACGCCACGGCGATCCATCCCGTCTTCTCCGGTCCCGCCGTCGAGCGGCTGCGGGCCAGCCGGATCCGCGAGGTGGTCGTCACCAACAGCATTGCCCTGGCCCCGGAGAAACGGTTCGACAAGCTGACCGTCCTCTCCGTGGCGCCGCTCCTGGGCGAGACGATCCAGCGCATCCACACCGGCGCCAGCGTCTCGGCCACCTACCGGGCGACGGAAACGATGGTCCGCCGGTAAGCGGTCGATGCTTCGTGCTCAGATACCGGGACCAGGACCGCCGGCGAGGGCGGTCAATCCCCAGAGATCACGCCATTGGTAGTCCGGCGTGGCCGCTCCGGGCACCGCCTCGACGTGACGATTGACCCAAGCGGTGCGGAAGCCGAGGCGGTGGGCTGGCTGGACATCGTATGCATAGCCGGCCGCGACGTGCAGGATTTGCTCCGGCGGCAACCCGACCCGGTCCGCGAGCGCGGCAAAGTTGCGCTCGTCCGGCTTGTAGCTCCCGCACTCCTCGGCCGTGATCACGTCGTCGAAGGGCACCTCGAGCTGGCGCAACGAGTGCGAGATGATGTCGCGGTCGGTGTTGGACAGGATGACGAGCCGCACGCCCGCCTCACGGACTTGGGACAGGGCTGGCCGGGTGTCGGGAAACGGCTGCCATGATCGCATTGATCGCGCCAGCGCCTCGCCGTCGGCCTCGTCCCAAGGCAGGCCGCGTTCAGCGACCCAGGTCCGCAGGCTCTCCGCCAAGATTGCCTTGTACGGCTGATACCGTTCCTGGATGATCTCGAATTGGATGGCCTCCCACCGTTCGCGCAGCAACCGCCCCGGCCCGGGGCTCGGGTCGTCATCGCGCAAGCAGAGGTTGGCGAGAAAGCCGGCGGCACCCCCTTCCCAGTCGATGAGCGTGCCGTAGCAATCGAAGGTCGCGACGCGAATATCGCCATCGGTCACGCGGGAACCTCCTCGCCGCCGACGTTTCGCGCCGCCGTTTCGATGCGCTCGAGCGCCTTGCGCAGGTTCTCCTCCGAGTTCGCGTAGGAGAGGCGCAGATACCCTTCGCCGTGGACGCCGAAGGCGGTGCCGGACAGGGCGGCGACGCCATGCTCGGTGAGCAACAGGTCGGCGAAGGCTTTGCTGGGCATCCCGGTGCCGGAGATGTTGGGAAAGACGTAAAAGGCGCCCTTCGGCGTCCGGCAGGAGATGCCGGGGATCGCGTTCAGGCCGGCAACGATGAGATCGCGGCGGCGCTCGAAGGCGGCGACCATCTGCCGCACCGCGTCTTGGGGTCCGGTGAGCGCTTCGATCCCGGCTCGCTGGACGGCGGAGGAGGTGCAGGAGACGCTGTTGACCATCAGCTTCGAGACCAACTCCGCCAGCTCCACCGGCATCACGCCGTAGCCAAGCCGCCAGCCGGTCATCGAATAGGTCTTCGAGAAGCCATCCAGGATGATCGTGCGCTCCTTCATGCCGGGGAAGGTGGCGACCGAGACATGCTCGCCCTCGAACAGGATTTCGCTGTAGATCTCGTCCGCCAGGACGATCAGGTCATGCTCGACCGCGAGTTGGGCGATGCGTTCGATGTCCGCGCGTTCGAGGACGCTGCCGGTCGGGTTGGCCGGGCTGTTAATGATGAGCAGCCTCGTGTGCGGCGTGATCAGGGTCGCCAGCTC
>JACCYK010000549.1 GCA_013696525.1 Chloroflexia bacterium | reverse complement strand
GGGCCGGCCTGGGGCCGGCCGATGTCACGTTCGCGATCGAGGAAGGGCCGGCGGCGGGGTTCGTGTCCGCCGCCACGGAGCCAATCAGCGCCGCCGGCGGCCACCGTTTCGTCGTCGGCGCCGGCACCCTCCCCGGTGAGTACCATGTGGTCGCCCACCTGGTCAGCGATGGCTCGCTGGTCGCGCGCGCACGCTTCCGCGTTACCGCGCACTGGCCGGACGACGATACGGGTCCGGCGGTGGTGCTAACGGGGAAGCAAGAGGTCTTCGCCCGCGGCTTCTGGGGCGGCGGCCCGACCGGCCCGCAAAACATCAACCGGGTGCCGGCGCCGGAGCTGTGGCGCGTGCTCGTCGTCCTCGTCAACGTTAAAGACCGGGCGTTTCCGGATGCGCTCGGGCCGGCCCAAACCACCTGGAAGGACATGGTCGTGGGCGGCCGCTCAATGAAGACCTTTTACGAAGAGGCCTCGGGCTACGACGCGACGCTAGGACCGGCCACGCCGCTCGGCACGACGATGGATATCGTCAGCGGCGCCGTGCTCGGGCCGGTCCGGGCCGAGGTTGGCTGGGGCGATGCGTTCGAGCCGATGACCCAGGGCAGCACCTGGGGCGGCTGGAAACCGAAGACCACCTTCTGGCAGGAATGCGCGACGGCGGTCTGCGCCCGCCTCCAGGATGACGGCATCGCCGAGACGCTGCTGCGCCAGACTGACGCCGTTGTCTTCGTCGTCCGCACGGCCTCGGACGAAGGCGTGACGATCGGTGACAAGGCGTTCCCGGCCAAGTACGTGTGGCCCCAGGCATCAGGCGCCACGTTCTGGTGGAAGACGCCGTTCTCGACCTCATTCATCCGGAAGCCGGCCGTGTTCATGCCGGATATCCTGCCCCTGAGCATCCCGGCGGCGCCCTTCGCCTTCGACGAGGCGCTCAGCCACGAGCTCGGCCACACGCTCGGGCTGGAAGACCTCTACAACCGCGGCGGCTTCCCGGCGGAGATCTCCGTGCGCGAGGCCAGCGACCTCGACCATATGAGCAGCAACGGCTCGTGGCCGTATTTTAGCCTGCCGAACAAGATGCGCCTCGGTTGGATCGACCCGGCCTGGATCGAGACCTTCGATTTCGGCCAGAACCCGAACGGGCGAGCCGTGACCCTGCACGCCAGCGAAGCGCTCACCCGCACCGGGCCGCCGCCGGGGCGGCGAGCGGGGATCGAGGTCCGCATCCGCGACGGCTGGAACTACTACTTCGAGTACCGGCGCACGCAAATGGGACAGATCGGCGACCAAAGCCTGGCGGCGACCGCCGGCAACTCCCAGATTGTCGTCGGCACCGATGTGAATCCAGATGGAGCGGCCCTCCCCGCCCGGCCGCCGATCCTGCTCCTGGCCGTCGATGCCGATGGCGAGGGGCCCGTCCTCGATGCCGCCAACGAGGATTACGAAGAAACCGACATCACCAATCCGACGCGGCTCCACGATTTCCGCCTAATCTTTGATCAGATTGACCTGGCTGATCCGAATGCCGCCCAGGTTCGCGTCGAGTACGTCAGGGCGCATCGACCGGAGCTCCAGATCAGCCCGGCGCCGGGGCGCGGCAATTGGAAGAGCCCGGATATCGACCTCCTGGGCCCGCTGGGCGACAACCGGGTGGCCAAGGGGCTCCGCCACACGATTGTGGCGCGGGTCCACAATCGTGGCTCGCTGGCCGCCGATAACGTCAAGGTCAGCCTGGCCTGGCTCCCGTTTACGACCAGTCCCGGCGGCTGGACGAACCTGGCGGACCCGCCCCGCCAGACCGTCGCCGCCGGCGCCACGGTGACGTTCCAAACGGAATGGGACATCCCCGCCGGGCTCAAGATTAACGACATCGAGGTGGAGCATTTCTGCGTCAAAGCGAGCATTGAGGCATTTGTCGACCCGCTCGATCCCTCGCACAACGAGATCGTGATCAGCAACAACTGGGCGCAGTCGAACTTCAACACCACGGGGGTCAGCCATGGCTCGCCGTCCGAACGCCGGTGGACGGGCCTGTCGATGACGAACCAGCTCGATACGGCCGCGATCTACCTGACCGTGCCGGAACAGGACAGCGACCACTTCCGGGCCTACGTGGGGCAGGCGTGGCTGCGCCTGGGAGCGGGTGAAACGAAGATGGTGGAGGTTGCCTACGAGTCGCTCGCGGGCGACCCGGAGCATGGCGCGGCGTTTGATCTGGCCTTCCGAGAGCACCAATTCGAGCAACCGGCCCGGCTCGCCTTCACCTCGTTCCTGATGCCGCCGGGCGAACCGGGCTGTGCGGCGCCGGTCGTGCAATGGGGGGCCGAGCTTCACCTCCGCCCAGGGCAGCGAACCTGGATCGAGGACTTCCGGCGGGAGGGGGAGATCGTCCGCGGCCAGGTGTATGGCAGCGAGGACGGGGTTCCGCAAACGGTCGGGCGCGGGCGCGTCAATGTCGTCTTCTGGACGGACCAGCGGCCGGAGCGCCAGCTCACGGCCGAGGCGGCCGTGGAGCCGAGCGGGAGGTTCACGGTCCTCATCCCCCAAGAGATGATGGCCGTCATCGACCAGGAGCCCGTCTCCGGCGAAGCGCTCTATCTGGGCACGATCGTCTGGGCGCCGTGCCGATCCGGCCCCTGGCCGCTCACGTAGCCAGCCTCGTTTCACGAACGGGCTTCGGGCCGCGGTCAGTAGCGATCAGCCGATGTCTGGCGCGGCATTTTCCGGAATGAGGAGGAGCGAGTGCGAGCTTGCGGCAAGGGCACGAGGGGGAAGCGGAGGTCGGGTGTCCAGCGTGACCGACCTCGGGGCTAACGCCACCGAGCCGAAATCACAAACCATCCTGAAGGATGCTCGGAGCATCCCAATGGCTTATTTTGTTACCGCAATGGTGTTTCATCACTGCTCACAACCGGCTTCAGCCGGCTTTGTGTCTTTAGCTCGGTGGCTTCAGCCCCGAGCTTGCCCGCGGCGCCAGCCATGCTGACCGATCAACCAGAGCCCGGCCCAACCCTGGCCACGTTCCTGGCCGGCGAGGCGGATACCATGCTGCTGGCGGGGGATGCGGCGACCGTGCTGGCGACGCTGCCGGCGGCGCTGGCGGATATGTGCTTAACCAGCCCGCCCTATTGGGGGCAGCGGGCGTATGACAACCCGGACGGCTTCGGCCGGGAGCGGAGGCCGGAACAGTACGTGGCGCGGCTGGTGGCGGTTTGCGGCGAGGTGCGGCGGGTATTGAAGCCGGCGGGGTCGCTCTGGCTGAACCTGGGGGACACCTACCGGCGCAAGCAATTGCTCGGTATCCCGTGGCGGGTGGCGCTGGCGCTGCAGGCGGACGGCTGGATCTTGCGCAACGCGGTTGTGTGGGACAAGGAGAAGGGCAACCCCTGCAACGCCCGCGACAAGCTGCGCAACGTCCACGAGCTCATCTTCCATCTGGTGCGGCAAGATCAGTATTACTACGACCTCGACGCGATCCGGCACGCGCCGGGGCGGGCGACGTACCAGGACGGCAAGCTGACCACCCCGACCGGCGTTAACGGCACCAAGTACGCGCGGCAGATCGCGCGCGGCGGGAGCCTGAGCGAGGAGGAGCGAGCGAACGCCCTGGCGGCGTTGCGGGAGGCGCTGGCACGGGTCGAGCGGGGGGAGATTGCCGACTTCCGGATGATTATCCGGGGCACCCAGCGGGCGACCCACTCCGAGGCGACGGACCTATCGGGGCGGGCGCAGGAGCTGCGGCGCCACGGGTTTTGCATCCTGCCGTACCACAAGAACGGGGCGAAGCCGGGGGATGTCTGGCGGATCACGCCGGAGGATGCCTGGCGCACCGACGGGCACTACGCGGTCTTCCCGGTGGAGCTCTGCGAGCGACCGATCAAGGCGACCTGCCCCCCCGGCGGCATCGTGCTCGACCCCTTCGCCGGCACCGGCACCACCCTGGTCGCGGCCCGCCTGCTCGGTCGCCGGGGACTCGGGATCGACCTCAGCCCGGCGTACCTGGCGCGGGCGCGGCAGCGACTCGAAGTGATGGCGGATTCCCCTGACCTCACGAGCCAGCTCCGCGGTCCAAGCCAGCCGGTCGCGATTCAAACCCCTAACGCGATTCTCGAACGAGTTGGCCAACGGCGATGTCGCGTCGGCGGCGCGCTGGAATAAATTCCGCGCTGAGCATCGAAAAGTCCTTTCAGGACTGAGCACGGGGCGTCCACCGAGCCGTCGACTCCTCCGCAAATCGCTGGAAC
>JACCYK010000566.1 GCA_013696525.1 Chloroflexia bacterium | reverse complement strand
GGCCAGCGTCATGCGGCGCCCGCACACGGTGATCGAGGTCGAAGAGGCGACCGCGTTGGGAGCAGCCATTTTGGGTGGTTTGGCAGCGGGGGTGTACGCTGATAGCGATACCGCGGTTGGCGCCATGCGGTACGATCGCCGCGACATCGTCCCGGATCCGGTGGATGCCGATCAGTATGACATGATTTATCGGGGCGTTTATCAACGGCTCTACCCGGCAGTGGCGCCCCTGAGCCACGCGATCGACGACATCCGATCGCACGCTGGCTGAATCGAATTCCGGGCAGGAATGGCCATGGCAGAGTGTTTTCTCGGGATCGATCTCGGCACCTCGGCGGTCAAGGCGCTCGTCGTCGACGAGGCCGGGCTGTTGCGCGGCATGGGCAGTGCCGAGTATCCGACCCACCACCCGCGGCCGGGCTACGCCGAGCAAGATCCTAATGACTGGTGGACCGCCACGGTGGCGGCGGTGCGCCAGGCGACCGGCTGGCTGCCGCCTGACCTCAAGGTCGCCGGGATTGGGCTTTCCGGCCAGATGCACGGCACCGTCTTGCTCGGCGCCGATGAAAAGGCCGTGACGCCGGCGGTGATCTGGTCCGATCAGCGGTCGCGTCGTCAGGTCGAGACGCTGACCCAACGAGCCGGCGCCGAGCGGATCATCGACCTGACCGGCAGTGCCCTGGCCACCGGCTTCCAAGCCGCCACGATCGCCTGGTTCATCCAAGAAAAGTCGTCGCTCTGGTGGCGCGCCCGGCATGTTTTACTGCCAAAGGACGAGCTGCGGCGGCGTCTGACGGGAGAACTTGCGACCGATCCCGGCGACGCCTCGGGCACGCTCCTGCTCGACGCCCGCTGGCGGGACTGGTCGCCGGCGATGCTCGACCTGGTGGGGATCGAGCAGGAGCGCCTGCCGCCCGTCACGGAGTCGATCGCGATCGCCGGCGAGCTGCGTGCGGTCAGCGCCGACGCCCTTGGCTTGCCGCCGGGGACGCCGGTTGTGGTCGGCAGCGGCGACGCCGCCTGCGGCATGCTTGGCTCGGGCACGGTTGATTCGAGCACGGTACTCCTGTCGTTGAGCACGGGGGCTCAGGTCATGATCGCGGCCAGAGGAGTCCACCCCGACCCCTGCGGCCGCACCCATACGTTCTGCTCCGCCCTGGAACCGACCGCCGAGCGCACCGGCTGGTACACGATGGGGGCGACGATGGCAGCCGGCATGGCCCTGAAATGGTTGCGCGACGAGATGCTGCAAGTCCCGGGTGATGATGCCTACGACCGGATGACCGGCTGGGCACGGGAAGCCGCGATCGGGGCCGGCGGCCTGCTTTTTCTGCCGTACCTGGCGGGGGAACGGACGCCGCACATGGATTCGGAGGCGCGTGGGGCGTTTCTCGGCTTGGCGACGCATCATAGCCGGGGCGATGTCGTGCGATCGGTGCTAGAGGGCATAACCTTCGCCTGCCTCGACGCCTACGACGTGTTAGTCGAACAGGGGGCAAGCCCGGAGCGGATCGTGATGACCGGCGGCGGCGCTCGAAGCCCCTTTTGGCGGCAGCTCGTGGCTGATGTCTTCGACCTACCGGTGCGGGGGCTGGCCACGACCAACCAGGCCGCGATCGGCGCTGCCGTACTGGCGGCGGTGGGCATCCGCCAGATCGACCCGCTGGCGGCCGCGGGGATATGGGCCCAGCTCGGACCGGCCGTGGAGCCAAGCGCGGCCCGCAACCGGCGCTACCAGGAGTTGCACGCGATGTTTCGCGACGCTTACCAGGCGGTGATCGGGCTCAGCCACCGGCTCGGCGAGTTCGAGCGCAGCGTTCACCAGGGCGCCGCCAAGCCGGATTCAGCCGCCAGACTGATGAGGCCGCGATGACACGCGACGTGGTGCTCGGCATCGACTCCAGCACCCAGGCAACGAAAGTCGTCATCGTTGAGGTCGAATCCGGAACGCTAATCGGCGAAGGTCGAGCGCCACATTCCGGGGCCGATGTTCAAGACCCAAACGACTGGTGGGATGCGCTCATCACGGCAACCCGACTCGCGGTGTCGCCGAGCACGCGGGTGGTGGGGCTGTCCGTGGCCGGTCAGCAACATGGATGCGTCACGGTTGATGCGGCCGGGGCGCCGGTCCGCCCGGCGCCGCTCTGGAACAACGTCGATTCGGCGCCAGATGCGGAGCGGCTCAATGAACAAGCAGACTTCGCGGCGGAAGTCGGCACCCGGCTCGTGGCCTCATTCACGATTGCCAAGCTGGCCCACCTGGCGCGGACCGCTCCCGACGACTTGGTAAGGACGGCGGCGGTCGGGTTGCCGCATGATTGGCTCAACTTCAAGCTGACCGGGGTGCTTGCCAGCGATCGCGGCGACGCCTCCGGATCGGGTTGGTGGTCCCCGCGAGACGGGCGCGACCGGCGCGAACTCCTTGCCCTCGCGGTCGGCGCGGACGCGGCGACCAGGCTTCGATTACCCGAAGTGCGCGGACCGAACGAGCCTGCCGGTACGTTGTCGGCCGCGGCGGCGGCGGAACTAGGCTTGCCGGCCGGAATCCCGGTGGGAGCGGGCACCGGCGACAACATGGCGGCGGCGGTAGGGATCGGCGCCGAGCCCGGTGAGATCGTGGTGAGCCTCGGCACCAGCGGCACCGTCTATGCCGTGACTGGCGATCCAACCGCCGACGTGACTGGCGAGGTCTGCGGCTTCGCCGACGCCACCGGGCGCTTCCTGCCGCTGGCCTGCATGCTGAACTGCACTCGGGTGGTCGACACCGTGGCGCGGATGTTCGGGATCGACCGGGAAGTTGCCCTGGATCGGGCCGCGTCGGCTCCGTTTGGCGCGGGCGGCCTGGCAATGACCCCGTATCTTGCCGGCGAGCGCACTCCGAACCTGCCGGCAGCAACGGGAACGATTCTCGGCCTGACGGCGACGACGGCGACGCCGGACCTCTTCCTGCGGGCGGCGCTAGAAGGGGTTGCCGCTGGATTATCCTACTGTGTCAATGCGCTGGAACGACTCGGATTGACGGGAACCGCCATCACGTTGGTTGGCGGCGGGAGCGCTCATCTTGCCTGGCGCCAGGTCATCGCCGATGTCATCGCCTTGCCCGTCATCCTCCGGGGCGGCGGCGAGCACGCGGCGCGGGGAGCGGCGATCCAGGCGGCGGCCATTGTCCGCGCCGAGCCGGTCATCGACCTCGTCGCCCGCTGGCGGCCAGCGGTGATCGGGGTGGTTCAGCCGAACATGGAACACCATGACCAGTTTGTGCGGCGCGGCGGAGATCAGCGAAGCTGATGCACGCGCCTCTCCTCCATCGACCCGATCCGCATGACAGGAATCAGCGCGATCAGGGCGATGACGCCGGCGATGAGGAAGGTCTCGCGCACGACCTGGAGGCTCAATGGGAGAATGGTCGATTCCAGGAACGTGGTTTGTCTGGCGAGAAACTCGGCCGTGCTTTCGCCGGGGGTTTGCGTGATCTGCTCCAAGCCGCCGACCAATAATTGCAGGCGTTGGACGGCGACCGCTGTCAACGCCGAGATGCCGATCGTCATGCCGAGTAACCGGAAGACCATCACCAAGGCGGCGGCGATGCCGCGATTCTCCGCTGGCGCGGCGTCGATCGCGGTGGCGCCGATGGGAGCAACGACGAGGCCGAAGCCGGCGCCCGCCACGGTGAGTCCGGGGATCAGGTGCAGGAAGTCGCCGCCGCCGACGTTGAACCAGAGGAGGGCATAGCCGGCAGCGACCAGCACTAGGCCGGCGGCGGCGGTCCAACGAGCGCCGAAGCGGCTGGCGATGACGCCGCCGCCGAAGGAGAGGATCGCCATCGTGAGCGTGAATGGAGCCAGCATCAAGGCGCTGACGGTGCTGACGTCGCGCTCGGGGACGATCAACGCCACCATCACCGGGACATCGACCATCGCCACGATCAGCGCCGCGCCGACAATGCCGTTCGCCGCGATCGCGGCGGCAAAGCGCCGGTTTTTGAACAGCGTCAAGGGCAGGAGCGGGGTGCGCGCTTGCCGCTCCCACCAGATGAAACACCCGCCGAACGCCACCGCCGCGGCCAGCAACGGAATGAGGTAGGCGGCGAGCGGGTTTTGGGTGCCGCCCAGGGCCCGGCTACCGGTATCAGGAGCGCTGACTTCACCCCCGGCGGAGAGGCCGAGGTTGAGGAGCAAGAGGCAGGTGGCCAGCAGCAGCGAGCCGGCGACATCGAGCCGGCCCAACCAGCCGGTAGCGTCAGCCCGACGCGGGCCGCGACCGGCACGGAAGATGGCGATCGCGGCAACCAGACACAGCGGCACGTTCACGATGAAGACCCAGCGCCAAGCCTCGTCGCCGGGGATGATCCCCACCACCGCCGCCCCCCACAAGGGACCAAGGACCCAGCCCAGGGTATCGACCGCGCCCACCACGCCGAGGGCGGCGATCCGACGGGACGGCGGCAGGAGATCGCCGACGAGCGCCATCGTCACCGGCAGCAGGGCGCCGCCGCCGGCGCCCTGGACCGCCCGGCCCGCGATCATCCAGCCGAGATCGGGCGCCAGGGCGCACCAGACCGAGCCGATGACGAACACCGCGAGCGAGGCTTGAAACGCCGCCGTGCGCCCAACGAGGTCGGACACCCGGCCGACGATGGGGATGGCGATGATGTAGGCTAGCAGATAGGCGTTGACGATCCAGACGTAGCGGTCGATGTCGGCGGTGTTCACCCGCAGGTCGGTCACCATCCACGGCAGGATGGCGGCGATCACGGTCAGGTCCAAGGCACCGATGAAGACCGCCAGCAGCGCCGCCACGATTGCCCCGCGCGACCCGGCCGGAAGATTGGCAAAGAGCGCGCCGGGAGATGTCTGGCTGGAGGCGTCGCTCGGCACCGGGTTAGACCGGCGGTTCGATCGAGACGTCCTCGCCGTGCCGGGAGAGGTCGAGCGTCCAAGTCGTCGGCTCGCCATCCGGTTCGCTCGCGGGCTGTGAGAGCTCGGCCCGGAGCAGGTCATCGGTCTCGCGGTCGATCCAGAGGTTGACGGTGACCGCCGGGCTGGTCAGCAGATAGGAGGTCAGCGGGCCGATAGTGGCTTGATCGACCGTGGCTTCAATGCGATAGGCGAGGCGGCCGTCGATCTCGGCGTCGTCAAGCCGCTCGGGGTTGGAGATGCGGTCCATGACGGGGCCGATGCCATCTTGGTTGTCGAAGAGGATCCCCGGTTTGTAGGCGAACTCACCCGGGGCCGCGACCCATTCGCCGCTCAGGATATCCGTCGTCCACGAGTCTGGGCCAACGGTGATCAATTGCAAGGTGATCGTCCGGCCCAAGATCTCGGCCCGGAACGACGAGTAGACCCGGTCCGGGCGTTGCAGGTCGCCCTCGGCATCGACCAGCCGAATCGTCTCGGTGGTGTCGAGAAAGGTATCACCGCTGATCGTCAAGGCGTAATGGACCGCCGTCGTCTCCGCCACCCGTCGGCTGGCGCGTTCCAAGAGGTCGGCCGCGGTCGGCGTCGGGCGTGGGACCACGGTCGAGGTTGGCTCGGGTGCGGGCTGGCCGCCACAGGCGGCGATGCCGAGGACGATCACGACCGTCATCGCCAGGGCGCGAGCGGTGCGACGGCAAATGAAGCCAGGACGAGGCAAATGGGATAATCCTTTCGGACGCCGGCGTTACGAGAGCGCGGTGGATGCGCCGCGTGCCGGCGAGTCTACCAGGAACCGGGAAGCCTCTGAGCCGGGATACGGCTCCCGAACAGGCTGATCGGGCATGCTATCATCGGTTGCCGGAGCGTCGTGGACCAAGCGCTGGGAAGAGCCCGTGAACGAGCGTGCCCAACTGAATAGCCTCGTCGTCGATGTCAACTTGGCCGTCGGCGCCGCCACCGACGTGGGCGGGCGCCCCGGCAACGAGGATCGTGTTCACGCCAGCGAGCTGGCCGGCGGCGATCGCCCGGGGCCGGCCGGGGGCGCCTTCCTGCTGGCCGTGGCGGACGGCATGGGCGGGCACCAGCGGGGCGAGGTCGCCAGCCGGATGGCGATTGAAGCGGTGGTGGAGACGGTCGGGCGTGATCCCGGACCGGACCCGGCCCTCCTCCTGAAGCAGGCGTTCCGGCGAGCGAACGAGATGATCTATGAGGATGGCCGGAATGGCGGCCGAGACGACCCGATGGGGACCACGTTGGTCGCGGCGGTCTTGCGCGGCAAGTACGCGACGATCGCCAGCGTCGGTGATAGCCGGGCCTATCTGGTCCGGGCCAATGCCCTCACCCAGATCACCAAGGACCATTCGGTGGTCGCCGAACAAGTGGCGCGGGGGACGCTGACCGCGAACCAGGCCCGGGAGAGCCCGCGGCGGAACGTCTTGACCGAAGCCCTGGGCCAACGGGCCAAGCTTGATACCAAGTTGCCGGAGATCTTCGAGCTGACGTTGTTGCCGAAAGACCGGCTCCTCCTCTGCACCGACGGTTTCTACGACGTGATCGACGACCGCGATTATGTGCGGACGCTGCTTGAGTTTGATCCGCAATCGGCCGCCAAGCACCTGATCGAGCTCGCGGTCCAGCGCGGCACCACCGACAATGTCAGCGCGGTCGTGGTAGAAGCGATGCCGACGCGGGTCCTGGCCCAAATTCTGCAACAAGCTCCGGCGGCCTCCGGCCGGGGCCTGGCAACCGGCCAGATCGTAGTCTTGGTCATGGCCACGGCGGTCATCGTCGTGATTGCGATCCTGCTGATCGCGATGGGCGTGTTCCCATAACCGGGTCGACCGGCAACAGCGCGATCCTCTCCGTGGTCGATGCGCATACGCATGTCTTTGTGCCGGAGGTCATCCGCGAGCGGTCGCGCTACGTCGGCCACGACCTCTGGTTCGAGCATTTGTACGCCGATCCCAAGTCACTCTTGATCGACTCCAACGATTTGCTGCTGAGCATGGACGAGGCGGGCATCGACCAAGCGGTCATGTGCGGCTTCCCCTGGCATGACCTCGGGATTTGTCGCGAGCATAACGACTACATGGATGAATCGAGCCGGACGGCGGGGGGCCGGCTGGCCTGGCTGGGCATCGTGCCGGCCGGCGGCGGCCGGCCAGCGGCGGTCGAGGCGGAGCGATGCTTCGGGCTCGGCGCGGCCGGGATCGGCGAGCTGAACGCCGACGCGCAACGCTTCGAGCTAACCGACCCCGCGAGCCTGGCGCCGGTGCTCGAGGTCTGTCTCAGCCACGACAAGCCCGTCATGCTGCACGCGACGGAGCCGGTCGGGCATGCCTATCGTGGGAAAGGCACCGCGACGCCCGATCGCGTCATCGCGTTCTTAGAAGCGTTTCCGGCGTTGCGGGTGGTGTTGGCACATTGGGGCGGTGGACTACCCTTCTACGAGTTGATGCCAGAGATCGCGGTTGCCGCCGCTCGGGTCGTGTACGATTCGGCGGCATCAACCTACCTGTACCGGCCGCGGGTGTTCCGCGCCGTGCTCGACGTGATCGGGCCCGAACGGGTGCTCTTTGGCAGTGACTATCCCGTGTTGCGGATGGACCGGTTCCTGCGCCGGGTGCGAGAAACCGCCGCGCTCCGGCCGGAGGAGCTGGCGCCGGTGCTCGGCGGCAACGCCCGCCGGGTCTATGGATTGACTACGCCGGACGCCGATGTCATCGTCGAGGAACACCAACTATGATCTCCGCCCTGCGTGGCCGGGTCGACGCCAAGCTGATCGATGCCGTCTTGGTTGACGTCGGCGGAGTCGTGTACCGGGTGAATAAAGCCTCACGACACTCAACGAGGTGGGCGAGCCAGGCGACGACGTGCGCTTACAGACGCACCTCGTAGTCCGCGAAGACATCTTGGCGCTTTACGGCTTCACCACCGCCGATGAGCTCCGCCTGTTCGAGACGTTGATTGGCGTTACCGGAATTGGGCCGAAGCTGGCCTGCGCCATCCTATCGCGGGTGACGACCGACGCCTTGACGCTGGCGATCACCGGCGAGAATGCCGAGCTGCTGGCGACGGTGCCGGGCGTCGGCAAGAAGACCGCCGCCCGGCTGATCCTCGAGCTGCGCGGTAAATTGGTGCCGATCGCGGCGGTCGCCCCGACGCCGGGCAGCCTGCTCGACACCGAAGTGGTGGCGGCGTTGCGGTCGCTGGGGTACACGGCGGCCGAAGCGCACGGCGCGGTCGCCCGCTTGCCGCGCGATCTGGGCGACGCCGCGGTCGAGGATCGCGTCGTGGCCGCACTGCGAGACCTGGCCGAGCCTTAACCGTTCGTCCCTATGGTGCGCCGTCGAGCCGCCGCTGAATCGCGACGGCGTGGGCGGTGAGACCTTCGGCCCGGGCGAGGGCGATGGTGGCTGGTCCCAGGCGCTCGACCGCGGCGCGATTGGCCGCCACCAGGCTGATGACCTTCAGAAAGTCGTTGACATGCACCGGCGAGGAGAAGCGGGCGGTGCCTCCGGTCGGCATCACGTGGCTGGGGCCGGTGGTGTAATCGCCGAGCGCTTCCGGGCTATCCTCGCCGACAAAAATCCCCCCCGCGTGCCGCACCAATGGGATTGCCGCCCAGGGATCTCGCAGCAGGAGACAGAGGTGCTCCGGGGCGTAGCGATTGGCGAGATCGACCGCGGTCGCGACATCCTCGACCACCACAATCAGGCCATTCGTCGCCAGCGACTGGCTGGCGATCGCTTTGCGTTCCAGATGCTCGATCTGTTCGCCCAGCTCAGCCACCACCAGATCAACGAGCGCTCCGCTGGTTGACAGCAAAATGGCGGATGCCATCGGGTCATGCTCGGCCTGGGCCAGCAGGTCGGCGGCGACAAGATCGGGCCGGGCGGAGTCGTCGGCGACGACCACGGTCTCGGTTGGTCCCGGAAGCTGGTCGATCGCCACCGTGCCGAAGACGCGCCGCTTTGCCAGGACGACGAAGATGTTGCCCGGACCATGGATTTTGTCGACGTGCGGCACGGTTTCCGTGCCATAGGCGAGGGCGGCGATCGCCTGGGCACCGCCGATTTGGAACAGCCGGTCCACCCCGGCCACCTCGGCCGCGGCAAGGATCAACGGCGAAACTTCGCCGTCCGGCCCCGGCGGGGAGCAGACGATGATCTCGCCGACGCCGGCGACGCGGGCCGGGACCGCGGTCATCAGCAGCGACGATGGGTAGACCGCCGAGCCGCCAGGCGCATAGATGCCGATCCGCTCCAAGGGGCGGACGATCTGGCCAAGGGCGCCTTCATTAGTGTAGTCAATCCAGGAGGTGCGGCGTTGCTTCTCGTGGAATATGGTGATTTGCTCCGCCGCGAGGGTCATCGCGTCTCGCAACTCGGGCTCCAGGTTTCGGAGCGCCGCCCGCCACCCGGCGCGGGGGACTTCCAGCAAGGTGGGAGCGGCGCCATCGAAGGCCGTGGTGTAGCGGACGATCGCCGCGTCGCCCTCGATCCGTACATCGTGCAGGATACGATCAACCACCGCTTCGGCCGTGAGATCGGCGCCGAAGACCCGCCGAATGCCGTCGCGCAAACGAGGCGAGAGGGTGGATTCCTCGAACCCCCGGCGCCGGGTGAGCAGGCGCCGGGCTTCCGCCAGATCGGTGACGACCCGTGGCATGGAGGTTGATTTCGGCTCGTTCGTCGATGATCCGCTCATCGGATCGGGTCCATTCAAAGCCTCCGACATTCTGCCCGAGGGCCGGGTCCACCGTTGATTCGCCCCAGCTTGGCGCTACCGCGGTCGAGCGGCGACGACAAGGTAGCATGCCCGGCGCTCGACTTGGGACGGCAGCTACCGGCACGACGTCGAACCCGATAGCAATTGGGTAGAATTGGGGACGATGGGCGCATCGGGCACAGCGCGATATCCGCTGGCACGGCGATCGTGCGCTAAAGGGCAATCTTCGTCTCGTTCGGTCATCGGCTCGCGGCGGGAGCCCTCCTC
>JACCYK010000552.1 GCA_013696525.1 Chloroflexia bacterium | reverse complement strand
CTCCAGAGCTGCAGCACGACGCGCCATCGAGCGAGAACTTGAAGACCTAAAGGGGCTCTTGCTGGATTTCACGACTCAACCCGTGCAAGAACGCGGCTATTCTCTAGAAAGACTGCTCAATCAATTGTTCCAGGTGTTTGATATCACGTCGCGTCCATCCTTTCGCACGGTTGGAGAACAGATTGATGGAGCTTTCACCCTAAATCAGCATGACTTTCTTGTCGAAGCAAAATGGACAACCGACAAAGTAGGTTTGGCTGACCTGGATGCGTTCTCAGGCAAGGTTGGCCGAAAACTCGACAATACGCTTGGACTCTTGATTTCCATGAATGGTTTCCAGGACACAGCCGTTAGCAGCTATAGTCAGAAGAGATCCACCATCATTCTTATGGACGGAGCGGATCTCTATGCAGTATTGGATGGCAGAATTGAACTCCAAGAATTAATCCAGCGAAAGCGTCGACATGCAGCTCAAACAGGCAACGTCCTCTTTCCAGTGAGCAACATGCTTGCCGCGTAACGTTGTATGGCTATTCTACTTCCGAAAACTTCTCGAAGATACACCTCCTCAATTTATCGAAGGGCCGGCCGGGAGCCGAGACTGAGGGCGGCGAGGGCGGCGAGCAGGGTCGCGGCGGCGAGGCCGGCGAAGACGGGGCGGTAGCTATCAGCGGCCGCGTAGGCGAGCCCGGCGCCAACCGGGGCCATGGCGGCGGCACCGCTGACGAACAAGGCTAAGGTGCCATTGATGGCGCCAAAGTGGGTGCGGCCGTACCGCTCGCCGACGATCGTGGCCCGCATCAGCGACATCGCCCCCCGGCCGGCGCCGAGCAGGATGACGGCGACGATCACGCCGACCGGCTGATTCCAGACCAGTAAGACGGCGAGGGCCAGCGACTGGAGGGCGAGGACGATCGCCAGGATCCAGACTTGCGGCCAGCGCCCGCCAACCATGGTGACGACCACCCGCGACGCGACCTGCATCGCGCCGATCAGGCCCGTCACCGTCGCCGCGAATCCCGCCGAATAGCCGCTGAGAATTAGATACGGGATCAGGTGGACGCCGACCGCGACGGTGGCGAACATGCCGAGGAAGAACGCCGTCGCCAGCAGCCAGAAACCGGGATCGCGGAGCGCCACGCCGGCCTCCATCCCGGCCACCGCCGCCGGGCCGGCATCATCGGCATCCGGCGCCGCCGCGCCATCGACCTGGAGGCCAAGATCCGCGGGACGGCGACGGAGGATCAGGGCGTGCGCCGGCAGCGTGGTGACGGCCACCAGAACGGCGAGGGCGACCAGCGCCTCCCGCCAGCCCATCCGCTCGACCAGCCAAGCGGTAAGCGGCAAGAAGATCGTGCTGGCGAAGCCGGCGACGATCGTCAACAGCAGGAGGGCCCGGCCGCGACCGCGCTCGAACCAGGCGGTGACGACGGCGAAGGCCGGCTCATACAGGGACGTCGCCAGCACCAGCCCCATTCCAACCCAGAGCAGGTAGTAGATTGGAACCAGTTCGACCCGCGACCAGGCCAGCAGCAGCACAACCCCGAGCGCGGCGCCGGCGCTCATCAGGAGCCGGCCCCCATGCCGGTCAACCCAGCGCCCGACGAAGGGCGCCGAGACGCCGGACACCAGCAGCGCCACCGAGAACGCCCCGGTCAACACCGCCGGCGACCATCCCAGCTCCCGCTCCATCGGGATCAGGAAGACCGAGAACGCGTAGTAGAAGACGCCCCACGAGATCGTTTCGGTGACGGCCAGCGTCCCCGCCACCACCCACCCGTAGTAGTACCGGCCGCCACCCAACGGCCAAAGGTTGCGCATCGGCTGCTTTCCCGCCCCACCCGCGAACGCGGTCGCTCGACTCAACTCCTTGAGGATGGCAGATCGGCGGCGGCCCCGCTCGTGGCCGCCGCTTGCGGCAAACCATTGGGTATCGAAACATCAGATAATGCGGCAAGGGTACAGCGGCGAAGGCCCGCATCGCTCCTACTGTCTGGACCCCGCGGCGCTCGATGTGCTCGCCGCCTTTTTGCCCGGGCTCGGGCAACGGGTTCGTTCGTGGGAGGAGCTGGTGGTGACGACCGACGCGGCGGGCGGCATGACGATCCGGGAGGCGACGGTCGCGGACGCCCCGGCGATCGCCCACATCTATAACCAGGGGATCGAAGACCGCGTCGCCACGCTGGAGACGGCGGTGCGGACGGCGGCCGAGCGCGCCGAATGGGTCGCCGCCCGCGGCCGGCGCCATCCCGTGCTGGTCGCCGTCAACGGCGACGGCGTCGTGGCCGGCTGGGGCTCACTCAATCCGTTCAACCCCCGCCCCGTCTACGACCACGTCGCCGATTTCTCGGTCTACGTCGCCCGTGAGCAACGCGGCAAAGGGATCGGCGACGCATTGCTGGCCGCCCTCGAGGACCGGGCCCGGGCCCTGGGCTACCACAAGCTGGTCCTCGCCGCCTTCCCCACCAACGCGCCGGGGATGCGCCTCTACGAGCGCCACGGCTTCGTCACCGTCGGCATCTACCACGAGCACGGCAGGCTCGACGGCCACTGGATCGACGTCATCGTGATGGAGAAGCTGCTCGGCTGACGTTTCAGCGATCGCGGCCGCATCACGGCTGACGGAGCAAGCGCGAGCATGAATTCACCGGCCGGCACGTCGCGCGTTGGCGGCATCCCACCGTCTCCACGGAACGTTCCACATCGTGGACAATGAGTGCCAGCATCTGCCGGATCGGGCACCAGTGAAGGTTGCCGGAGTACGAACGGAGCGATTGGTGAAGAGCACGGCGGAGATCGTCATCATTGGGGCGGGGATCATGGGCTGCGCCATTGCCCACGCCCTGGCCGAGCGGGGCCAGACCGACGTCGTGGTCCTGGAGCAAGACCAGATCGGGCGCGGCGCCACCGCCGACGCCGCCGGCGGCATTCGCCAGCAATTCTCGACCGAGATCAACATCCGGCTGGCGACCTACTCGGTCCGGGTCTGGGAAACCTACCATGAGCGGTTCGGGATTGATATCGGGCTCCGCCAGCAGGGCTACCTCTTTCTCTTGAACGACGCGCGGGAGGAACCGGTCTTTCGTCGCAATCTGGCGTTGCAACAGAGCCTGGGTGTGCCGTCCCGGTGGATGTCAGCGGCCGAGATCGCGGCGATCAATCCGACCGTCGTCCTAGATGACGTGGTTGGCGGCACCTTCTGCCCGGAGGACGGCTGGTGCGATACGTTCGGCGCCACGGTCGGCTTCGCCCAAGCCGCGCGCCGCCTCGGCGTCAGCATCGAGGAAGAGACGCCGGTCACCGGGATCCAGGTTGAGCGCGACCGGGTGCGCGCGGTGGAGACGCCCCATGGCACGATCGCGACGCCGCTGGTGATCGTCTGCGCCGGTCCCCACAGCCGGCGGGTCGGCGCCCTGGCCGGGGCCGAGCTGCCGGTCGATCCGTTCCGGCGGATGTGCTTCATCACCGAGCCGTTCGACCTGGCCCCGTCCACCTTGCCGATGACGATCGAATTCGCCAGCGGCCTCTACT
>JACCYK010000517.1 GCA_013696525.1 Chloroflexia bacterium | reverse complement strand
GCAGGCGATCGTGATGCGGGTGGATGTCCGTGACCCGTCGTCGATCGCGCGGTTCTTCGAGCAAACCGAGCAACAGCTCGGCACCCCCTACATCCTGGTCAACGATGCCGGGGTCGATGCCGTGGGCAAGCATGTCGCCGACATGACCATCGAAGAATGGGATGACCGGTTCAAGACGAATGTCTATGGCCCGTTCTACGCCTGCCAGCACTTTATCCGCGCCCGTCGAAAAGCCGGGGGGAAGGGCAAGATCATCAACATCACCTCGGTCCACGAGACCATCCCGCGCGCCGGTGCGGCCGGGTATTGCGCCTCGAAGGGCGCCCTGCGCAACCTCACCCGCTGCCTGACCCTGGAATTGGCTGACGATCACATCAACGTCAACAACATCGCGCCCGGCATGGTCAAGACCTCGATGAACCAACCGGCGCTCGACGATCCGAAGGTGATGGCGGAGCAAGTCGAGAGCATCCCCTGGAAACGGGCGGCGGAGCCGTGGGAGATCGCCAAGCTGGCGCTCTACCTGGCGTCCGACGACTCCAACTATGCCTCCGGCCAAACCTTCACCCTCGACGGCGGCCTGATGATGAACCAAGGCCAGGGCGCCTAACCGCGACGCCTGCCTCGTCACGAGGCAGGCGGAGGAACGACAACCGTCCTGGTCGTTCCGCGGCCTCATCGTCGCGATTGACACGACCGTGCTGCTAACTACAATGTCAGGCGATAGGCACAGCGAAACGCGGGTGGTCAGACGAGCGGCGGACGCTGAGTCTGGCAGGGCCGGTGTGGATCGGGCCGCGCTTTTCCGTCGAGTTGAAAGGTGTACCTCTCTGATGGCTGACCGAGACCCCGCCAAAGGCGCAACGCCAAGCTCACCTCGCCTCAACCGTCGCCAGGCATTGCGGACGACGGGAACCGGGCTCGCGCTCGCGGCGGCAGCGGCCGGCGTCTCGAATCGCGCCATAGCCCAATCCGCGACACCGGCAGCGACGCCGGCGGCTCCCCTGCCGGATCAAATGCTGGGAACCGTGACCCCCGAGCGCGCCGCGCTGGCGGTGTCCAGGGTGCGCGAATACGCCGAAGAGCTATTGGCTCAAACCGGTGTCCCTGGTCTGGCCGTGGCCGTCGTCTATAACGATGAGGTGTTGCTGGCGGAAGGTTTCGGCGTCCGTGAGATCGATACTGATGAGCGGGTGGACGCCGACACGGTGTTCCAGCTCGCCTCGGTCTCGAAATCGCTTGCCGCCACGGTCGTCTCCTCGGTGGTGGGCGACGGCGCCATTTCATGGGACAGCACGCTGGCGGAGATCGCTCCCGGCTTTGCCCTCGCTGACGCCTGGACGACGGAATACGTGACGCTGGCCGATCTGTTCGCCCACCGGAGCGGGCTACCGGACCACGGCGGGGATATCCTCGAAGACGTCGGCTTTTCGCAAGCGGAGATCCTGCACCGGCTTCGCTACCTGACACCGGCGTACAGTTTCCGGGCCGGCTATGAGTACACCAACTTCGGCGTTACCGCCGCCGCCGAGGCTGCCGCCACCGCGGCCGGCACACCCTGGGCCGATCTGTCGCGAGAACGGCTGTACGAGCCGCTGGACATGGCCCATACCAGCTCCCTGTTCTCCGACTACATGGAACAGGTCAATCGCGCGATCCCCCACGTCCAGGTCGATGGCGGCTGGCGGGTGACGCCGATGCAGCGGGACCCCGATGCGCAGACCCCGGCCGGCGGCGTCAGCTCGACCGTCAACGACCTGGCGCGGTGGATCCGCTTGCTCTTTGGCGCCGGCACGGTTGACGGGGTTGAGGTCGTTCCGGCCGCGGCGCTCATCCCGGTGCATACGCCGCAAATCGTCCGCGCGCCGCTGACCGATCCCGCGACCCAGATCGCCAGCTTCTATGGCCTCGGCACCAACCTGAGCTACACGCGATTCGGCACGCCCCAATGGGGCCACTCTGGCGCCTTCGCGCTTGGCGCCGGCACCGCCTACTACGTGCTGCCGGCGTCGAAGTTCGGGGTGGTGGCGCTCACCAACGGGTCTCCCGTCGGCGTTGCCGAGGCCCTCTGTCTCGATACCCTGGACAGTGCTCAACTCGGCGCCGTCTCTCGCGACTGGTTGACGACGGTGGCCCCGTTCTTCGCCGCCGCTGTGTCGCCCACGTACGGGGTTGGCATTGATTGGGACAGTCCGCCAGCACCGCCGACGCCGGCGCTCCCGTCCGCGGCGTATGCTGGCTCGTATCAGAATGACTTTTATGGCGAGGTGGAGATCGTCGAGGCCGAGGACGGGTTCACGCTGCGCATCGGGCCGCAACCGCGGGAGTTTTCACTTACGCACTATGACCGGGACACCTTCAGGTGGCAACCGGAAGGCGAGAATGCTGTCGGCCGCAGCCCGCTGACCTTCATCGTCGGTCCCGATGGCGTGGCGACCAGCTTTGACGACGAATACCTCGCCAGCGGTGGTCCCGGCACCCTGACCAAGGAAGTGCCGGCGGAGTCGTAGCCCCGGCTAGCGCGATCAAATGAGGTTCTTTGGCACGCCAAGCTGTCGGCAGGCCGCGGCGGCGAGCGCGATGTGCCGCTTCCCGTCATCGACGACGATGGCTCCGTGTCCCGGCAAGAGGGCGTCGAAGTCGAGCCGTTCGAGCTTGAAAATGCTTTCCACCGACTGCTGAACGGAGCAGTCGTGGATGTTTTGCAGGATCACTCTACCTTGCGCGAACACCGCGTCGGCGGCGAAGAGGTAGCGCCGGGATCGTCCGTGCAGCAAGTACGACGCATGCCCGGCACAGTGCCCCGGCGTGTCGAACACCTCCAGGCGAAGTGATCCAATCTGGATCGCGTCGCCCTCGGCCACGGTGCGATCGACCGTCACCGGCTCGAATACGTAGTCCGGCGCGTAAAACCCGGCCTCCTTAGCCTTGTCCAGCGCCACGGCCGCCTCGTCCCCGGTTCGCAGGGCCGGGGCGGCGCCGGCCGGAGCAATCACCTCGAGGCCGAAGCGGGCCCGGAAGCGAGCCGCCCCGCCCGCGTGGTCCATGTGGTAGTGGGTAACGATCAAATAGCGCAGCCGGTCCAGGTCGAGCCCTTCGGCTTTGATGTTGGCCGCGATCCGATCCATTGACCGGCCGTCGGCCATGCCGCAATCGACGAGCGCCAGCTCATCGCCGCCGTTCACGAGATAGACGTGACAATCAGGATCATCCGACAAGCCAAAGCCAAGCGTGGCGCCGCCGCCGACAATAAAGACATCGTCCGTGATCCGCATTTCGCTCCTCGCATGTTCAGATCGCCGCGATCTGGCCTAACCGTTCGACATGTCGGTGCCGCGCGGGAGGCAACATCCCCTGCCAGCACATCTTACGGCCCTCGAGTAGCCTCATCGGATACTCGCTCCGGTTGGATGGCAGGTGTCACGGGGAGATGGAGGAAGCATGCCGGAAGGAAACCAAGCGGCCGGGAAAGAATGGCGTGGAAGGGTCGGCAAGCTCAGCCCGGACGAGCTCGCCGCCTTCCTGGCCGAGGGCGACGTCGCCCGCCTGGCTTGTCTCGATCACGACGGCTGGCCGTACGTGGTCCCGGTCTGGTTCCACTACGCGGATGGCGGGTTCTATCTCGTCCCCCGCGAACGCTCCGCCTGGGCGGAGTATCCGCGGGCCAATCGGCGCGTCGCCATCACGATCGATGAGGCGGGACGGCAGCGCAAAGTCACCAT
>JACCYK010000492.1 GCA_013696525.1 Chloroflexia bacterium | reverse complement strand
CAGGTACCACTGCAAGGGCCAGGAGACGCCTTGATTGTTGTCGTACCAGATCTCGAGCCCGGCGCCGCCGGTCAGCTCCTCTGACAAGACCGCCAGCTCGCCGATCATGCGGGAGACGTCGGGAGCGGTCTGGGTGTAGACCATCATATCCCGCGGCACATCCCCTTCTTCATACACCAACCGCCAGGCCACATGGATCTGCAGCCCGGCGAGCATGACCACCAAGGACAGCAGCACGGCCAGACCGGTGCGGCGCGCCCCGCGCCAGAGCAAACCGCCGCCGATGATCGCCAGCGACGCCAAGGGCGGCAGCGCCAGCCACCACCAGCGCCCGGCGGCCCACGGGCTCACCGCCCGCTCCCAGCCGCCCGCGGCCGCCGACGGCACAAACTCGCCGTAGGAGAGGCGAGCCGCCAGCAGAAACCAGCCCACGCCGACCACCACCAAGGCGGCGCTGACCGACCACTCCGGCAGCGCCCACGCGCGGCCCCCTGGTGCCCGGCGAGACGGCGCCCACCATCGTTCGATCAGCTCCCCGATCAGGGCGGCGGCCAGCAGGGTCGCCGGCAGCGTGATGTGGGTCATCAGCCAGGGCATTTTCTCACCCGCCCAGGAGAGCCCGCCCAGGATCCCGGCAAACCAGGCCAGCAAGAAGAGCTGAAAGAAGAAGCGGGATCCCGGTGCGATCCGGCCCAACCCGACGCGCACCGAGCGCACGGCAATCACGACCGCCGCCGCCAGGCCCAGCAGCACGGCGATGAACTCGTACTGCGGCAGCAAGAGCAGGTAGTAGAACCAGGGCTGCTCGCCCCGCCGGTAGTCGTGCTGCCCCAGCCAGTAAAGGAGCGTGCCGTCGGTGGCGATGGTCGCGGTGGCGAGGCCGTAGAGGTTGGTGAAGAGGCTGGTAAAGAGCACCACCGAGATGCCGATGGTGAGCCCGATCATCCAGTTGAAGCCGGTCCGATCGAGCCAGAGATGGTAGACCGCGGCCTCGACGGTACCGAAACGGGAGCTCCCAAACAGCGACGGCACGAGACCAACTTTGGGAGCATGGTCCGGCACCGGCTCCCCGCTCCCAATCGTGAGAGCGGGGTTGGGAGTGAGGGCCGTCCCGTCACCGGCGTCATCACCCGCGGTTGGCACGATCCCGTCCCCGGCCAGCACCGCCCCCCGCGGGGCGCCCGGTCGCCGCCGCAGGATCAGGCCGGCGGCGGCCACGCCGGCGATCAGGGCCAGGACGGAGACGATCAGCGCCGGATACGTGAGAAATTCCCGGTAGAACGTGAGCTGATTGTCCCGCGTCGGGTTCTCCCAGGGAATATCGGGCAGGGTCGCCCCCAGCAGGCGCGGCAGGATCAGCCAGGAGGCCAGGAAGGCCGCCCCGGTGACGATCACCACCGGCGTGATCGGCCGCAGCCGGCCCCACAGCAAGGCGAGGCCGAGCATGCCAACGAAGACCGCCAGCAAGCCGAAGATGATCTCGTGGTTGGCGATGAGACAGGGCAGGGTGATCCCGATCGTGATCAGCCAGCGCCGTTCCGGTTTCTCCACGTACCGCACAATCGCGATGAAGAGCAGCAAGGTGCCGGTCAGGGTGAACATGTCGTGCCGCAGGTAGCGGCTCTGGTAGAGCAACGCGGGCGAGATCAGGATCAGGGCCGACGCGGCAAGCGCCCCCCACTGACCCAGGAAGCGCGGACCCCGCAGCAGATAGGGCAGCCAGACCAGGGCGACGCCGAAGAGGACCGGCATCAGCCGGCTGGTCACCTCGGAGTCGCCCAGCAGCAGATAGGCCAAGCCGACCGCGTGGAACAGGAAGGGGCCGTGCATCAACGGATCGTGAACGTAGCCCTGGCCGGTCGTGTAGAGCCATGAGTAATAGGTATGCAGGCTTTCGTCGTGGTGGAGGGTGCGACTGCCGAGGTCCCAAAATCGGGTCAGCGCCGCCAGGATGATGAGCAGGGCGTAGACCCCCTGCTCGACCGTGAGGCGCGGGCGCCATCCCGGCGTCGCGGTCACGGACGCCGCGTCAGTCCCGAGAATGTCCTCGACTGGCGGCTCCGCGGCGACGACCGGTGGCCCAGCTGCCAGCACCGCCGCCGCTAGCGGCCCGGGCTGAGGTCCGGTGATTGTGAGCCCGCGCTCGTGCCGATCTCCCACGCGTCGCTTCCTCGCCTGGTCCCTGGACGACACGCCATGGCCGGCCCCGCGGGCTCCCCGCCGCGAACCGGCCGAGTATACGACGCCCCGCCGGGAGCGGGCGTTCCCGAACGCTGACTGAAACGTGCGGCCCTGGCAAAAGGTATCGAGATCGGGCCATCGCCGATATGTGCGAAATGCACATATCCGGAGTTGGGATTCGTCCGCGCTGCACGTTCAATTTTCGGTCCGCACTCACTAGACTGGATTCTGCCGGTCCGTTCTGCCATCGGCTGGGCTGGGTGTCGTGGTTTCGCGGGGACAGTAGGGGAAGGCGATTCATGGATACTGGGGATACCGCGTGGGTGCTCGTTTCGGCGGCGCTCGTGATGCTGATGACTCCGGCGTTAGGGTTCTTCTACGGTGGGCTGGTCCAGCGCAAGAACGTGCTGGCCACCATCATGCACTCCTTCTTCATCCTGGCTCTGATTAGCGTGCAATGGATGCTCTGGGGCTACACCCTGGCCTTTGGCCCGTCCAACGGCGGCATCATCGGCGGCTTCGACTGGATCGCCTTGCGCGGCGTCGGCATGGAGCCCGGCCCCTACGCGGCGACGATCCCGCACCAGCTCTTCATGGTTTTCCAGATGACCTTCGCGGTGATCACCCCAGCCCTGATCACCGGGGCCTTCGCCGAGCGCAAGCGGTTCAAGGCGTTCGTTGTCTTCTCGCTCCTCTGGGCCACGTTCGTCTATGCCCCGGTCGCCCACTGGGTCTGGGCGATTGACGGTTGGATCCGGAATACCGGCGCCCTCGACTTCGCGGGCGGCACCGTGGTCCATATCTCCTCCGGCGTCTCGGCCCTGGTGGCGGCGGCGGTGCTCGGGCCGCGGCTTGGTTTCCGCAAGGAAGCGATGTCGCCGAACAACATTACTTACACGATCCTGGGCGCCAGCCTGCTCTGGTTCGGCTGGTTCGGCTTCAATGCCGGCAGCGCCCTGGGCGCCAACGGGCTGGCCGCCAACGCCTTCGTCAACACCAATGTCGCCGCCGCGATGGCGGCCCTGACCTGGATGACCGTCAGTTGGATGCGGCATGGCCATCCCAGCGTGCTCGGGGCGGCGGTCGGCGCCGTGGCCGGGCTGGTCGGCATCACCCCGGCGGCCGGCTTTGTCGATGCCCAGGCCGCGCTCTTGATCGGCTTTGGCGCCGGCGCCTTCTGCTTCTTCGCGGTCGACCTGCTGAAGAACGTGGTCAAGCTCGACGACGCCCTGGACGTCTTCGCCGTGCATGGCGTCGGCGGCATCTGGGGGGCACTCGCCACCGGCCTCTTCGCCCAGGCCGCGGTCGGCGGCGTCGACGGTCTCTTCTTCGGTAATCCGGGCCAGCTCGCCACCCAGGCGGTCGCGGTGGCGGTGGTTGCTTCGTATGCCGGCGGTATGACCTTCATCATCATGAAGGCGATCGATGTGGTCATCGGGCTCCGGGTGCCGGAGCAGGAAGAAGTGCTCGGCCTGGACAGCACGACGCACGGCGAAGTCGCCTACCAGTTGTAGCCCTCGCCCCCAACCCCGCTCCCAATCGTGGGATCGGGCGCAAGTCACTGGAGGAGAGCTTGTCATGATGATCGCCCTCTCGTTCCTCGTCTTTTTCGCCCTGGTCGCCGCCTGGCTCGTCGCGCCAAGCACCGCCGCGCGGGAAGCCCCGGCGCTCGACACCGCTCCCCTGCTCACCACGGCGGAGGCCGCCGCCTAGCGCGCCATACCTTCTCTCCCCTGAACGGGCATGGGCAAGGCGTCGCGATTCGGCGACAATCCCCGTGGGCGATCCGGCCCGGCCCGTTCCAGGAGGGAAACCGTGGGAAGCCACGAGCACGACCAGACGCATCCGCCCGGCCACAACCACGATCACGATGGGACCGATAAGGATCCGGCCGAGCAGGAAGAGCTGGCCCGCCACCTCGGTGAAGAGCTGAGCGAGTTGTTCGTGCGCTACGTCCAGGGCAACCTCGACTTCGCGGAGCTGAGCTTCTCCGCCTACGACGTCCTCCAAGACCTCCACATCATCGCCCTCGGCGAATACGAGCTGGAATACGACGACGAGGACGCCGCCAGCGAGGAAACCTCCGAGACCGGAGACACCAGCAGCGACTACGACCGCGAAACGGCCACCGAGCAGCAAGAAGACCTCGCCCAAGAGCCAGCCCGTTCGTAGGGCGCGCCAGGCGGGCTCCCGCGCCATGAGCTTTACGCCTCGGGCCCGGCGGCCTTGATGGCTTCGCTCGCCTGGGCGCTGTCTCGGCTCAGCCGCGTCGCCCGCGTGCCAACGCGGCCATGTACGACGCGGTGGCGGCCTCTGAACGACCAGCGGCCATACCGCGCCGGTCGTTGGCCCGTGGCACTGAGCGTGTGGAGCACCGATCGCGACGGCCGCCGCGGCGTCGGGCGCTCTGCCTCAGCCGTTTCCGACCGGCGCTATCCCCGCGATTGCCTCGACTCCCGCGGCGATCCCCCACCCCTCTCGCATCTCTCTGGTGACAGTACGCCCGCGGCAAGAGCTCCGCCTTGACCGGGCGCCGGCCAACCCCTCGGCGGCGAGATAGCGATGAGATGGTGAAGCCACAACTCCGCGTCGGGCCGGCGCGTCGCCGTCGCTAATCAAGACAACCCGTGACATGGCATGATCGCGCTATACTGTAACCAAGCCAACGAACGATTCAGCCCCGCGCTTGATCGCCCGCCGAACATGTGAGTGCCATGGACCGTCTTCTCGCGCCGTCCTTGCCTCGCCCCGGATCGATTCCCATGCTTGTTGGCCGGACTGACGAGCGCGAGATCCTCGTGCAGCACCTAGTCGCCACGATGAACGGCCACGGCCGGGTTGTGTTCATCGGGGGCGAGGCTGGAATCGGGAAGACCACGCTTGCCCGGGAACTCGAACAGGAAGCGGCCGCTCGCGGCGTCTTCGTCCTCAAAGGGCATTGTTACGATCTCACGGCGACTCCACCCTACGGCCCTTGGCTCGACCTGATGGCCCGGTACCCCGCGGGCGCCGGGGTGCCGCCGGTTCCGGACATCCTGCTCGAAGGTGGGATCGCGGACGTGCGGAGCCAGGCGGCCCTCTTTGCCCAGATTCAGGCGTTCTTCACTGATGTCGCCGCTGCCTACCCCTGCCTCGTCATCTTGGAGGACCTCCACTGGGCGGATCCCGCCAGCCTCGAGCTGCTGCGCCACTTAGCGCGCCAGCTGGCACCATTGCCACTCCTGCTCGCCGTCACCTATCGGGTCGACGAGCTCACCCGCCGTCATCCGTTGTATCAACAGCTACCGGTGCTGGTCCGTGACACGGACGGGCTTCGGATCGACCTCCGCCGCCTGGATAGTGATGACCTCCGGCTGCTCATCGAAACGCGCTGGCCCCTGTCTGCCACCGATGCGGACCGCCTCGTCCAGTACCTCGATCGTCATGCCGACGGCAATCCCATGTACGTGACGGAACTGCTGCGAACGCTTGAAGCGGAGGCCTTGCTGTACCCCGGGACCGAGGGCTGGGTGCTGGCCGAGATCGACCGCGTGGTGATGCCGCCGCTCCTACGCCAGGTGATCGACAACCGCGTCTCGCGGGTCGGCGAGGACTTACGCGAGCCGCTCGCGATCGCGGCCGTGATTGGCCAAGTGATCCCGCTCGATCTCTGGCAGGAGCGGACCGGCTTGGATCACGATGCTCTCCTCGCGATCGCCGAGCGCGCGGTCGACGCCCATCTGCTCGAAGCGGCCCCCGACGGCACCCGGGTGCGATTCGTGCATGCCTTGACCCGTGAAGCCCTCTACGAGAGCGTCCTGCCGCCCCGGCGTCGGGTGTGGCACCGCCAGGTCGGGGAGGCCCTCGCCTCACGGCCGGCGCCGGATCTTGACGGCGTGGCCTACCATTTTCAGCAAGCCGGAGATTCCCGGGCCGTGGATTGGCTCATCCGGGCGGGCGAACGGGCGCAGCGCGCCTATGCCTGGCTGACCGCGGTGGAGCGGTTCGCGGCAGCCGCCGCGTTGCTTGAAGGCGTTGCGGGCAGCGAGCGGTCGCGTGGCCGGCTCCTCTTCCGCTGCGGCCGGTTACTGCGCTATTCACAACCGTCACGAGGCATCATCGACCTAGCGGAGGCCGAGCGCCTCGGCGACATCGCCGGCGATCCCGTGCTCGCTGCCGAGGCACGGGTCTCGCGCGGCTTCACCCGCTGCTACGCCGACGACTTTCGCTTGGGCCTGATCGAGATGGCAGCCGGGGTGGCGGCGCTCGAATCGCCGCCGATGGCCGAATTCCTTCCCCAAGATGCCACGACGGCATGGCTGGCGGATGCGCTTCCCGCCAGAACGCCAGGGGGCGCTCCGACCGTTGATCCGGCAGCGGCCCATCTCAGCTCGATTGGCGTCAGCCACCGGCGGGGCACCCTGCCCTGGTTCCTCGCCGCCAGCGGGCGGCTCGCGGAAGCGATCGCGATCGGTGACGAGTTCTTGGCACAGGTGGCCGCGGCGCCGCCGGCCGGTGACTTGGTGGTCGCCGCCATCGGGCATGCCGAACAAGGGATGGGCATCATCCATGCCTCCCTCGGGCGGCCCGAGGCGGCGCGGGCGAGCTTTGCCCGCGCCCGCGCCGCCTATGACTCGCTCGACCATCACGCGGTCATCGCCTTTACGCTCCTGTGTGAGCTGCGGGATGTTATGCTCCCCTACGGCGCGACCGAGGTGGCGGAGCGCCGCCGGCTGGCGACGGCGGCGGAAGCGGCATTGCGCCGGGCCGGCGGCGCCTTCGCCGTCGGC
>JACCYK010000479.1 GCA_013696525.1 Chloroflexia bacterium | reverse complement strand
GTCCAGATCCTCACCCCGGAACGGCTCGTCTACGATCTCACCGTCGCCGCCGATCCCCAAATCTCGCCGGACGGCACCAGCATCATCTACAGCTACAGCGTCATCGCCAACGAAACGAAGCAGGCCGTCCACCAACTTTGGATGTGCGACCTCGATGGGGCAAATCGCCGACAGTTGACACATAACGGGAAACTGAACACCGGCGCCCGGTGGTCCCCCGATGGCCGCCAGATCGCCTTTGTCTCCGACCGCGTCAGCAAAAAGCAGCAAGGCATCTTCATCATGCCCGCCGATGGCGGCGAAGCCCGCGAGCTGCTCCGCTCCCATCAAGCGATCTCCGGTCTGGCGTGGTCGCCTAACGGCGGCACGATTGCCTACACCGCACCCTATGACCCGGACAATTCCGATGGCACGCCGCCGGCTGCCGACGACGCGCCGCGCGTTCGCGTCACGCGCCGGATCGACTACAAGCAGGACACCCGCGGCGACGGGTATCTCGGTGATGAACGGCTTCAGGTCTATCTGGTCGATGTCGCCACCGGGGAATCGCGCCGGCTGAGCGAGGAGCCGCTCGATCATGACGCGCCGGCCTGGTCCCCGGACGGCTCGCGGATCGCGACGCGGATCGCCCGCAACAACGGCATGCATTTGCAGCTCATCCTGATCGACGTCGCCACCGGCGCGGTCGAACCGGTCGGTGAGACCCAGGGCGTGGTTGGCAGTTGGGCCTGGTCTCCCACCGGCGACCGGATCGTGCTGACCGCCGAGCCGGAGCGAACCTGGCAACATGACATCTTCGTCTATGACGTCGCCGCCAAGTCGCTCACCCGGATTACCGACGATTTGCGGCCAAGCCCCGGCGCCGGCTACCCCGGCTTGGTGCTACCGCCGCAACCGGTCTGGCTTGATCCGCGAACCGTGCTCTTTAGCGGCACGGCGGCCGGCGCCACCGGGTTGTACACCATCAATCTGGAATCGGGCGATGTCCAGCTCGTCCATGCGGACCACGCGACGCTGACCGGCCTCAGCCCCGACGACGCCAAGCGATACGTGGTCCAGGGCTACAGCAGCCTGGAAACCTCCGGCGCGATCCATCTCTTCGACCGCGAAACGGCGACCGGCGCCGTCATCTTCTCGCCGAACGAGGCGGTGCTGGCCGAGTCGCCGCCGGCCAGGTGGGAGCGGTTTGAGATCAAACGCGATCCCTACACGATCGACGCCTGGATGCTGTTCCCGCCCGATTTCGATCCCAGCAAACGGTATCCGATGGTGCTCGACATCCACGGCGGTCCCAACGGCTGGTATGGCCACGGGTTCAGTGGCGTCCAACAGGTGCTCGCCGGCGCCGGCAATATCGTCGTCTTCAGCAATCCGCGCGGCTCCGGCTCCTATGGCCGCGAGTTCACCACGCGGGTGACCAACGACTGGGGCGGCGAAGACTATCACGACCTGATGGCCGTCGTCGATACGGCGCTGGAGCGGCCCTATGTCGATCCGGATCGCCTCGGGGTCTATGGCTTCAGCTACGGCGGCTACATGACCGCCTGGATCATCGGCCAGACCGACAGGTTCAAGGCCGCGGTCTGCGGCGCGCCCGTGTTTGACCTCGAATCGTTTTACGGCACCAGCGACATCGGCCACATCTTCGGTGACTTGCAGTGGGGCGGCCCTCCCGGTCCGGCCGATGCTTGGCCGGCCAACCGCTCGCCCTCGAACTTCATCCAAAACGCCAAGACGCCGACCCTGATCCCGCACGGCGAAGCCGACCAGCGCTGCCCAATCGGCCAGGGCGAGCAGCTCTACATCGCGCTGCTCAAGCAAGGGGTCGAGACCGAGCTGGTCCGCTACCCCGGCGCCTCCCACCTCTTCCTCACCTACGGCCCGCCCGCCCACCGCGAGGACTACCTGCGCCGCGTCGTCGCCTGGTTCGACGACCACCTCGGTCCTGCTTCACCTTAATGAGTTTGGGCGCAAAAAGCCCCTCTCCCAATCCTGGGAGAGGGGTTGGGGTGAGGGCGAGACGCTCAATCCGCCGCCAGCGAGGCAACTCCCAGTGCCGGCCGTAGGAAGTCGCCGGTATAGGACTCGGGCGTATTGGCGACATCCTCCGGGGTGCCCTCGGCCACGATTCGGCCGCCGCCGTTGCCGCCTTCCGGCCCGAGGTCGATGATCCAATCGGCGGATTTCACCACGTCGAGGTTATGCTCAATCACGATCACGGTGTTGCCGGTGTCCACCAGCCGGTGCAGGATGCCGAGTAGCTTCTCGATGTCGGCGAAATGCAAGCCGGTGGTCGGCTCGTCGAGGATGTACATGGTGCGGCCGGTCGCCCGCCGCGATAGCTCGCTGGCCAGCTTGATCCGCTGCGCCTCGCCGCCCGAGAGCTGGGTTGCCGGCTGCCCGAGGTGGATGTAGCCGAGACCGACGTCGAACAGGGTTTGCAGCTTGTTCTTGACCGGCGGCACATTCTGGAAGAAGTCCAATCCCTCCTGCACCGTCATGTCGAGCACGTCCGCGATCGACTTGCCCTTGTACAGGATCTCCAGCGCCTCCCGGTTGTAGCGCTTGCCGTGACAGACCTCGCAGGGGACGAAGACGTCCGGCAGAAAATTCATCTCGATCTGGATGATCCCCTCCCCCTTGCACGCCTCGCAGCGGCCGCCCTTGACGTTGAAGGAGAAGCGGCCGGGCAGGTAGCCCCGCGCCTTCGCTTCCGTCATCGAGGCAAACAGCTCCCGGATCGGGGTGAAGAGGCCGGTGTAGGTCGCCGGGTTGGACCGCGGCGTCCGCCCGATCGGGCTCTGATCGATCTCGATCACCTTGTCGAGATGATGGACCCCGTCCAAGCCCTTGTGCGTCCCCGGCCGGCGCCGGGCATGGTTCAGCTCGTTCGCCAGGATCGGGTAGAGGGTGTCCGAGATCAGCGAGCTTTTGCCGGAGCCGGAGACACCCGTGGTGCAGATGAACGTCCCCAGCGGAAACCGGACACTGACGTCTTGCAGGTTGTTCTCGGTCGCGCCCCGCAGATGTAGCGCCTTGCCGTTCCCCGGCCGTCGCCGCTCCGGCAGCGGGATCGAGCGCCGGCCGCTGAGATACTGGCCGGTGATCGAATCGGCGGCGGCGGCGATCTCGTCCATCGTGCCCTCCGCCACCACGTAACCGCCATGGGCGCCGGCGCCGGGCCCAATGTCGATGATCCAGTCGGCGGCCCGCATCGTGTCCTCGTCATGCTCGACCACGATCAGGGTGTTCCCGATGTCGCGCAGCCGGTGCAGGGTCTTGATCAGCCGGGCGTTGTCCCGCTGATGGAGCCCGATGCTCGGCTCGTCGAGGATGTAGAGCACGCCCATCAACGATGAGCCAATCTGGGTCGCCAGCCGGATTCGTTGCGCCTCACCCCCGGAGAGGCTTTTGGCCGACCGGTCGAGCGTCAGGTAGTCGAGGCCGACATCGACCAGGAACCCGAGCCGCTCCCGGATCTCCTTGAAGATCTGGCTGGCGATGAGCATTTCGCGTTCGGTCAGCACCGCGTCGTCGTCGCTCCCCGGCTCGCGCGCCATCTCGGCGAACCAATCCTGAGCCGTCCGCACCGCCATCCGCGTCACCTCGACGATCGACCGCCCGTGGACCGTGATGGCCAGGACTTCCGGCTTCAAGCGGGCGCCGTGACAGGTCGGGCAGGGGCGTTCCGCCATGTACCGCTCCAGCTCCTCCTTCACCCAGTCGGAGCTGGTGGTGTCGTACCGCCGCTTCAGATTCGGAATGACGCCCTCGTAAACAACATCGTAGGAGCGCATCCGGCCGTTCTTGGACTTGTAGCAAACCGTCACCGGCGCGTCGGGCGCCCCCTGCAGCAGGGTCGCGATCGCCGCCGCCGGCAGATCACGCACCGCCACATCAAGCGGGATGGCGTACCGCTCGGCGACGGCGTCGAGCAACGCCGTGTACCAGGCGGTGCCATCCGTCCCGGCGCGGACCCAGGGCACGATCGCGCCTTGCCCGATCGTCAACCCCCGGTTCGGCAGGACCAGATCGGGATCGAACTCGCGGGTTGTGCCGAGGCCGGTGCAGGTCGGGCAGGCGCCGTGGGGGGAGTTGAACGAAAAGTTCCGGGGCTCGATCTCGGTCAAGCCGACCACGCCATGGACCGGGCAGGAAAACCGCTCGGAAAAGGTCAGCAACTCGCCGTCGACGATTTGGACCCCGGCGATCCCGCTCGCGATCTTCAGCGCCGACTCGAACGATTCGATCACCCGCACCCGATCCGGATGATCGGCCGCGGTCGTCCCCGCGTCGTGCCGGATGACGAGCCGGTCGACCACCACCTCGATCGTGTGCTTCTTGTACTTGGCGAGATCGAGATTGACCGCTTCGTCGATGTCGATGACCGCGTCGTCGACCCGCACCCGAACGAAGCCCTGGCGGCGGATCTCCTCGAAAACGCCCTTGTGCTCCCCCTTCCGGTCGCGGATGACCGGCGCCAGGATCATCAGGCGTGTCCCCTCCGGCAGGCTGAGCACCTGCTCTGCCATCTGCTGCACTGATTGGGCCACGATCGGGCGGCCGCAGATCGGGCAGTGAGGGCGCCCGATCCTGGCGTACAGCAACCGCAGGTAGTCGTAAATCTCGGTCACCGTGCCCACGGTGGAGCGGGGGTTGCGACTGGTGCCCTTTTGGTCAATCGAGATAGCCGGCGACAGGCCGTCGATGTGGTCAATGTCCGGCTTTTCCATCTGCCCGAGGAACTGCCGGGCATAGGCGGAAAGCGATTCCACGTAGCGGCGCTGCCCCTCGGCGAAGATGGTATCGAAGGCAAGCGAGGACTTGCCGGAGCCGGAAAGCCCGGTTAAGACCACCAATTTGTCGCGTGGGATATCGACGTCGATGTTCTTGAGGTTATGCTCACGGGCGCCACGGACGCGAATCCGGTCATGTTGGGGCATTGGGTGGGCCACCTCGCGGCTGACGGGCATGACCTGTGACAAAGGCGCAACCCGAACAAACGATCGCAAGAGGGGATTGTACCACGCCGCGGGGTGGACGTACACCCCCTTTTAAGGCGAATCGCGCCAGGATTGAATCCCTGACCATGCGGTGTCTCGCGGCATCGTGACGTGCGCTACGCGGCTGTCGGCGTTGGTCCCCGCGCCGTGTCCGCGCGACACCGCGCTCAGTCGCGGATTCTGAGCTTGGCGGAATCGCTGGTACCGGATTTCCCGACCGCCCGCACGACGTACCGGCCCGGCTCCCGCGACGATGGCACGCGGAACTTACCGCTCCCCGCGCCGTTGCCGTTGGTGACGACGCGATCCTCGCGCTCCCCTTTGAGTAAAATCCGCACCGTGTCCCCGGCCGGGAAGCCGCTCAGCATCACCCGGACCCGCTCTCGCGGCGCCGCCGTCTCCGGCTTGATCGTCAGTTTGGGCCGGTCGGCCGGCTGGCCGCCGGGATCCACCGGCGGTTCGTCGCCACAGCCCGTGTTGGAGCTGAGCTTGACCAATCCCTGGTCAGCCTTGAACCCCGGAATGTTGCGTTCGCGGCCCCCGTTGCCGGGGTCCCAGCCCCGCGCGATCGCCCCGGTGACGTGGGGCGCGGCCATGCTGGTGCCGCTCAGCTCGCGGTAACCGCCATCGTGCGCCGTCGACTCGATATCGACGCCGGGCGCGATGACATCCACCACCGAGCCAAAATTGCTGCGAATCCACTTGCGGTCGTCTCTGTCCCGGCTGCCCCACGAGCTGTGGCCGCCCCGGCCCCCGGCGCAGCCGTCGGTATCGGTCATCGCGGCCACCGTGATGACCTGGCTGTAGGCGGCGGGCACATACCCTCTCGCGTTCTTGTTGTCGTTTCCGGCCGCCACCACGATGGCCACTCCGGCGCGCTTGGTATTGCAGATCGCCTGATGGAAACTGGAGCTGCCACACTTGGTCTGGTTATCGTCCATGGGCGCGCCCAGGCTTAGGTTGATCGCGACCACGCCGGTATCGTCAAGCGTGTCGATGACCCATTCGAGACCGCAGATCACCGCGCTCAGGCTGCCGAAGCCGGAATCGCCAAGCACTTTGAACGCCCGGATCGGCGTGCCCGGCGCGACCCCGACAATGCCGCCGCTGGCGCCGATCGTGCCGGCCACGTGCGTGCCGTGGCCATTCCGGTCTTCATAGTCGCTTTTGCTGCCGCCCGAGCAGTTATAGCCGCCCGCCACGTTGAGATCGGGGTGTTCGGCGATGCCGGTATCCAACACCGCGACCGGGGCGCCCGGTTGCGGCGACGGTTCGCCGTTGGCTGGGCGGTCGGCGCCGATCCGGTCAACCCCGGTCGGCAGCACGGCATCGTGCGCTTCGACCCAGATGTCGGGCTCCACCCGCAGCACGTCGGGGTCCGCTTTCAAGGCGCTGACCTCGGCCGGTGTCAGCTTGGCGGCAAAGCCATTGAGCGCCCGGTCGAACACACGATCAACCCGGAGATCGAGCCGTCGTCGCAGGTTGCTGACCGCTTGGGTGGAAAATTCATCCTGCCGCAAGGTAACGATGTACTGACCAGGGATGGCCTGCCCCGCGACGCGATCCCGCGCTTGCGCCGTCCCGGCAACCCACGCTGAATCAGACGTGGATCCGCCAGCGGGCGCCGACGGCAGCCCGCCGCCAACGAGCCCACTGATGACGAACCAGACAACGCCAATCCACACCACGGGTCGCACGACAACGTTCCTCCACAGCTCGGCAACGACGCTCCCCACGAGACGCTTCGTACCGGGCTGAGCATCCGGACCACCGGAAACTATAGCGGGCCGGGCGAATGTCGATGACCGTGATGCTGAGCGGCGGGTGATCGCGGCGCCCCCCCGGTCCACGATTGCCCGGTGCCGAACATCAGTCGCGAACGCGCAGCCGGACCGAATCCGACCCACCCGACTCGTCGTTCGCGCGCACCGCGTAGCTGCCCGGTTTGAGGGAGCCCGGAACCCGGATCCGGTCCCTGCCGGAGCCACCCTCACCGGCGACGACGCCGCCGGCCCGCTTCCCGTTCAGCAGGATGTTGACCTGATCCGCCGCCTGGTAGCCGCGCAGGCGAATGGTGACCTCGTCTCCCGGTCGCGCCCGCTT